>JASEGB010000005.1:35955-95880 GCA_030018275.1 Actinomycetota bacterium
GCTACGCCTACAAGAACACCGGAAGTGCAACTAGTCCCACCTGGACAGCTAACTCCACCTGGAATGCTCCAGATGTGGGCACCTACGCAGTACCAGCCTTCGCCGACTTGGATAACGATGGTGATTATGACCTACTAATTGGCGAAACAAGTGGCATAAGCTACGCCTACAAGAACACCGGAAGTGCAACTAGTCCCACCTGGACAGCTAACTCCGCCTGGAACGCACCGGATGTCGGAAGTGACGCAGCACCTGCCCTCGCTGATTTGGACAATGATGGTGACCGTGATTTATTAATCGGCGAGTATGCTGGCATAAGCTATGCTTATAAAGATACCGGAGCGTATCAGTCGCATCCCACATTAACTATAAGCAATGCTCATAAGGATACTGAAACTTCCACTGACCTTGGTGAGAGTAATAAGCATGCGGAGTGTGTGGATTGTCACAATCCTCACAGCGCGACATCTTCTAATGAAATTCAGGGAGTTGGTGGAGTACAGAAGGATGGAGCAACTCCCATTAATCCAGCTAGCTATCAATATGAAATCTGCTTTAAATGCCATTCTAACTATAATGGTGGACTTACAGGACATACAAACAAAGCAGATGAGTTCAATGGGGGGACGAAGAATGCCTGGCATCCGGTAGCAAATACTGGGAAGAATTTGGGCATAAGAGACGGAGCCTTTGTACAAGGTACACCCTGGAACCCCACTGCGGGGGATGATGCTGATTACAGCGCCAGCAGTGGGAAAATATCCTGCAGTGGTAGTAGAAATACTTCGGGGGGGTTTGAAACTTATGGATGCCACGGAAACGATAGTTATTCCCTAAGTTCTTATGCCCAGGGACCTCACGGTTCGGGTCTCAATCATATCCTCATTGCAAATGCCGACACCTCCTCAGGCAGTGCATCCTCGTCAGATGTGTGTTTCTTCTGCCATAATTGGGACACCTATTACAACGACGGTTATGGAAAGAGCACTACAGCTACCAACACTAGATTTGAACACGCCTATCATATCCAACGAGGATTCAACTGCACAGAGTATTGTCATCAGAATGTGATGCATGGTACCGATTACTATCACTTTCAGAGAAGTGGATATATCCATTACTCTGATGGTGGAAATCTTACCACAGATGCGGCTGGTGGTTGCTCAGCCAGCGGAGGGTGTCACAGCGGCACAGATTATCCAAGGTATTATTCCAATTACTAATGAGGCCATCTATGAAAAGCTGATCATGTGAGTAAATTTTTGCCAGATAGCCCTTCCTGTCATGCGCCTCTTGTGGACAATTTTTCAGTCACCTATCCGTACTTTTATGGCACATGATTTATTTGGAAAGGGGCTCTGTTAATAAATTGAACGTAATCGCTGGAGATCTTTAAGTTTAGGGACGTTTCTTGATGATTGGAAAAATCAACTTTACTAGCTCATCTAAAGCTTTTTTGCGCCCTGACGATAAATAGAGTGTGCACGTTTTGACTTAAGAAGGGGCGCAATTATCGATGAGAGCCGCCAAAGCACATTCCAAAAAATCTGAAGTAGATTTGGATGAGCTATTTTCGGAGTTTAAAGCCACAGGGAATCCTGAGATCATGGAAGAAATCATTCGGAGATATCTAAATTTGGTCCCCTTCATCGCCCGCAAGTTTGCTACCGAAAGCGAGTCTCTCGAGGATCTGATTCAGGTAGGATACATAGGTTTGATAAATGCGGTAAATGATTTCGATCCCAAGCGTGGGGTCAAATTCTCCACCTATGCCACCCATAAAATTTCCGGTGAAATAAGACATTATCTCAGGGATAAATCGTCACTCATGCGCGAGCCCCGCTGGGCTCAAAGCTTAAACTGGCAAATAAATCAAGCTATTGAAGTCCTTTCCCAACGTCTCCACCGCCTTCCCACGGTAAGTGAGATTGCCGGGGAAGTGGGCATAACCGAGGAAAAACTCTTGGCAGCCCTTAAAACCAGGCATTTTCGCCAGCCAATGGAACTTCCACCTATCTTTGACTCCAAGGATAGTGAATTTCTCATAGATCAGATAAGATCCCGTCTCCATATCGATCGGGATTTCCCCATCGAGGATAAAATAGTCCTCTTCGATGCCCTAATGCAATTGAGTGAACTCAAGCGAAAGATCATCTACTACTTCTTCTTCGAGGACTTAACCCAAAGTCAGATCGCCAAAAGGATTGGAATTTCCCAACGCCACGTCTCACGCCTGCTTCAAAGTTCCCTCTCGAAGCTCAAGTCGGTGGTCGAAAGTCGAAATCACATCGGCTGATTTGCTATAAATCTGCGATGGTGATTGTACCTCGGGGTTTATCCCCGACCAATTTTGCGGTGGGATGAACCCGCGCGCTACGCTTATCTGAGGGAACATATGAAAGGAGAAGGGAAGGTCTTTTTATTGTTATTGCTTTTACAAAAAGGCGCGGTGAGGCTATGGTTATCACAGCTCGAGATATGACAGATAAGGAGCGAAGATACTATCAGAAGAGAGGAAAATAAGTACTATGGAAAAAATACCTAAATTAAAAACAATTGAAGAAATAAGAGAATTTTGGGAGAAGCATGATTTTACTGAGTTTGTTCACGATACAGTGGAAGCTCAGGTAAAGTTCATTCGACCCCAGAAAACCCAAGTCACTTTTCGTTTGGATTCCCAGGATGTAAAAAATTAAGGAAATTGCTCAAGAAAAGGGGCTGAGTTACACTACTTTGGTTAGGAGGTTGGCAAGGACTCGAAGAGAAAATTGAGCAAGCTTTTGATTCTTTGAGGCTAAACCGATGCCCAGGTTCATGAGAGGGGGTTTGCTTATCCACTTCACAAAGATGGTGCCCATACGGAAGTAAAAACCGTATCTGCGGCGAATCAGATCTTTGTATTTGAATAGGATTGTTGGGTCACCTGAGCTCAGAGCCTCATCGATTACCTCTGCGGCTAGCTTTCCGCTTTCGAGGGCATATGTCACTCCCTCACCAGTGAAAGGATTCACTAGACTTGCTGCATCTCCTACTAGCAAGACTCCATTGGTAGCGACTTCGGAGGCTTCCCATCCCAAGCGGAGAACATCACCTTTGGGCGAATCCAGGGGTATTGCCTTGGTCAATTTCTTTCGTGCGTGAGCACTATTGTGTATGAAGTTGGAGAGAACGTAAGAGAGATTTAATTGGTGTTTCTTTACATCGTCGATAAGAGCACCGACGCCAACATTGGCTATCCCGTTGCCCGCAGGGAATATCCAACCGAAGGCGGGCAGGATGCAATCCTCGCCATAGATTTCCATGAAATCATCATCTTCTATGCCTTGATAATATGCCCTTATGGCTACACCGATGCTTCGGGGTTTTCTTTTCAGAAGTCTTAAGCTTCTCCCCACCCTTGAATGTGCACCGTCGGCGGCGATGACGAACGAGGAATAAATCTTTAAGTGCCGTCCATTGCGTTTTGCTCTAACTCCTATGACTTTACCATTTTCAAGTAACGGTTCGATGACCAGGCAATTATCCCAAAATTCGGCTCCGGCGCGGATGGCATGCCTGCGTAAGATATCATCCAATTCTATTCTGGGAATGATGAAGCCATAGTGAGGGTATTTTTTCACATGAGGCCAATTTGCTTCCATGCAACCACCTTTGGTGGCAAATATCCTTACACCTCTAGTTCTTTTGAATTTCCCCTCGATTTCGGGGAGCAATCCCATATCTTTTAGAATCTCCACCGCCCGGGGGGAGATACCATCACCACAAGCCTTATCCCGAGGGAATTGGCATTTATCCACGAGTAAAACCTTGTGACGGAGTTTGGAGAGGTAATATGCAGCTGAGGAACCACCAGGTCCTGCGCCTACGATGGCAACCTCAAAATCCATGAATTCATCCCCTCTCACGGGAAAGCGAGTGATTTAAATGATTGTAGCTTATCATATTCTCAGGCGTGTTAAAACTGTCAGTAGCTAAAGGATGTTTGAGTTTTATATCGAATTAAAGGGTGAAATGATAAGAATTTTGGCTGATTTAGAGAGGGACATAAGGGTGGTAAAAAAGGAATTTGAGAGGGAGGTCAGTCTGCCCGACAGTTTAGTTAGGACTTCCGCGGGTCATAACGCTTTCAAAGGACAGGGCAGATCCAACCGGCGATTCATTTTAACTCCCCTATTACTGATCTCCGCAAAATTCGGGCGGTATAATTTTCGAAAGCTTAAACCCGTTGCTGTTGCTCTGGAGCTATTGGATTTAGCCGTCAGAAAGCACTATGCGGGTACCAATATAGACCAGCGACGAGCTCAACCCGAAACCCTAAACCCGAAACCCGAAGATAATTTGGCTCTAATATGCGGCGATTACTACTATGCTAAAGCCTTGACTTTGGTCTCCGCACTGGGTGATAGCCGAGTCATAAGAATTTTAGCTGAGGCTATCGCCAACATCGCTGAGGGGGAAGTCCTCCCTGGCTGGCCCATTGGACAGGGTGAGGGCCTGAGGAGAGTAAGGGATTGGGAGAGATTTTATGAGAAGCTCAGGAAAAAGGCTTCCCTTCAGGTTGCCTCTTGTCATTTGGGGGCATTGCTCGCCGAATGTAGTGAAGAAATGATAGTGGCTTTTACCTATTTCGGTCAAAATGCTGGTTTAGTTTGCGAGTTGGTTAAGGAGATGTACCGGTTTCCCGAGCAGGAGAGTTTGAAGCTCATGGAGGAGGCAAGATCCTTCTGTGAACGAGCCCGGGAATTCTTAAGGGTTCTCCCCGATAATCCATATCGTGACTTTCTCCATCATGTGATCGATACATTCCTTGTTTGAAATGCTATTTTAAAGTAGACTATTTATTGAAAATGGGCATTTTGGGGCGCTTGATTGCCCGGGGATGGAAAGTTGCAGTGTCTTGTGTGTGGCGTGGATAATCCAAAGAATAGGCGGTATTGTTTTGTCTGTGGTAACCAGCTTTCGCCGGAAGTAACCATACTACATGAGGATACAGAAGCATCTCAAAAATCCGAAATGGTAAAAGGGCACGGTGAATCTGGGGAGAAGCTACCTCCCGAAGTAGAGGAAAGATCCACTACTCAAGTGGTGCGGCCCAGGGGATATATGCTTCGGTGGTTTTTCTTTTATTTCCTTTTGGGTCTTTTGGTTGTTCTCTTTCTCATTCTTCTCTGGTTGCTCTTTCAATTTTAATTATATCTGTCTCGACTCCATTTATTCTCTCTTTTAAAGGTAAATTATTTGTATTAAAATCTGAAACTAGTGATTGTTTTCACTTGATTTTGAAGGGATAAAATCCATGGCAAAACCGGATTTAATTTTACTTCACGCACCAAGCGTCTATGATTTTCGGAAAATATCCATAATGTATGGACCAGTAAGCGATGTAGTGCCCTCAAGTCCGATTTTTGAAATGTATCCCATTGGCTTCGCCACCATTGCTGAATATTTGGAGAGACATGGTTTATCGGTTCGAATAATAAACATAGGGGTCAGGATGATGAAGAGCCCCCGTTTTGATGTCCAGAAATTGATAAAATCTCTCAGTGCTCACGCTTTCGGAATAGATCTTCACTGGCTCCCTCATGCTCACGGAAGTTTGGAGATAGCAAAGATTGTTAAGAAGCACCATCCGTATATTCCCGTAATTTTCGGAGGTTTTTCCGCCACCTATTTTCACGACGAACTCATCCGCTATCCCGAAGTTGATTTTGTTGTTAAGGGCGATTCCACGGAAGAACCCTTACGCCTGCTCATAGAATGTATTAAGAATGGGGGAAACCCTGAGGCCATTCCCAATCTAACATGGAAGGATGGGGGAGAGATAAAGTCGAATCCCATCACTTATGTTCCAAACGATATCAATCATATAAGCCTAGGCTATAGTCATGTGATGCGGTTGGTGGTAAGGTACCAAGATTTAATAGGTCATGTACCTTTTGAAAATTGGCTGAAGTACCCCATAACTGCTGCGCTTACTTGTAGAGGTTGCACCAAAAATTGCGTAACATGTGGAGGCTCGGCGACCACTTTCAGAAAAATTTTCAAGCGAAATCGGACAGCTTTTAGAGATCCAAAACTCCTGGCTCGAGATATTGAAACTATTCAAAGGCACCTGAAAGGACCCATTTTTGTTGTGGGAGATATACGGCAGGCGGGCGACGATTATGCCCACAAGTTTCTATCGGAGCTGAAAAAGCACAGGATAATAAATCAAGTTGCCTTTGAATTTTTTACCCCACCTCCAAAGGATTTCTTGGCAAGCCTAAAAGAGGCCTTGCCCCACTACAGCATCGAGATTTCCATGGAGTCCCACGATGGAGAGGTGCGAAGAACCATTGGAAAAATCTACTCCAATGAGGCTGTGGAGGCAAGTATTAAATATGCTTTAAATAATGGCTGTGAAAGATTCGATCTTTATTTTATGACTGGCTTACCAAAGCAAACCGCTCAATCCGTTTTGGACACAGTCGAATACTGCGATCAGCTTTATCGGAAACTCGATGGAGATAAGAGGTTACTTCCATTCATATCCCCCATGGCTCCCTTCCTTGACCCAGGAAGTAAAGCCTTTGAAAATCCAGATTCCTACGGATACAGTCTCTCCTGTAAAACGCTAGAGGAGCACAGACAAGCTCTAACCCAGCCAAGCTGGAAATATATTCTCAATTATGAAACCAAGTGGATGACCCGGAATGAGCAGGTTGAAAGCACCTATCAAGCCGCTTTAGGGTTAAATAGATTAAAAGCGAAATATGGAGCCGTGGATTTTAAAACCGCGCAGGAGACCGAGGTCAGGATTTTAAGAGCACAAGAGGTTATGAGGAAAATAGATGATATTGTGTCCATTGAAAATGAAGTGGTCAGAGAGAGAAGGTTACGAGAATTAAAGGGAGAATTAGATAAAGTTAGTGTTTCGACCGTGTGTGAGAAGAGGGAATTGGAGTGGCCTACCCAGGTATTCAACTTCCGCGTACTAAATATAATTCGAACCCTCTTGGCGCCGAAGTTTGCGAGAGCCAATTCTTCCCATGCGAAGAATAAATAAAATGGAGGCGAGTGAAGTCAAGAGCCATAAAATTAATATATCCCCAAAAATTAAAAACGACCTTAAAAGGGTGGAGGAGAAACTGATCCAAATAGTTTCCTCTGGAGATGGGCGGTTAGCTCAATCTTCGCTCGTTATCCTGGAGGCTGGGGGAAAGAGGCTTCGACCGGCCTTGGTACTCATTTCGGGTGCGATGAAACACTACGACCTCAAAAAACTCATGCCAGCAGCCATTGCTGTGGAACTCATTCACATGGCTTCCCTCGTCCACGATGACATTGTGGATGGTGCTGAGATGAGGAGAGGCGTGCCCACCATAAA
This sequence comes from Actinomycetota bacterium, assembly GCA_030018275.1. Taxonomy (NCBI): domain Bacteria; kingdom Bacillati; phylum Actinomycetota; species Actinomycetota bacterium. The sequence continues at coordinate 43,322 of JASEGB010000005.1, forward strand.
TTTTACCTGGGGATCTCATATTGCCACGGCTACGGGGGATTTTTTGTTCGCCACCGCCTTTGTTCTCCTCTCAAAACTTGATAATTCGCGGGCGATGGATATCATGTCTCAAACCGTCTTGGATCTGAGCTTGGGGGAGCTACATCAGATGGAGACGGCCCACAGTCTCGCCCAAACCATCGATGATTATTTGACAGTGGTAAGGAATAAGACCGCTACCCTCTTTTCAGCCTCTTGCCAGCTTGGAGGATCGATCTCGGGAGCGAGGGAGGAGGATATCGAGGCTTTAAAAATCTATGGGGAGAACCTCGGAATGGCTTTTCAGATCTTTGATGATTTGCTCGATTTATCGGCTGAGAAGGGGTCCTTGGGAAAGCCCATTGGGGCTGACTTACGAGGTGGGACGATCACCATGCCCATCCTCTTTGCTTTGGAGGAGACGGAACTCAACTCACATTTGTGCCGGGTCATTAGTGGCGGGAATTCAACGGAGGGTGAAATAGAGAAGGCCATCCAAATTATCCATGGCACAAGGGCTTTGCTTCGCACCAGGGAAGAAGCCAACAAGTACGTCGAGAAAGCCATAGATGCTCTCTCTTCAATATCCAGCGAAGAGACACGAAGGAATCTATTATCCATCGGATACTTTGTGGTTGATAGATACCAGTGATACAGGATACAAGATACAAGATAAAAGTGTATTATTAACAAGATGGGTTAACATCATGGTCGGGGTGAAGTGCCTCGAATGTATAAAGTGCAAACCAAACTCGTTAATAGCCCAATTTAAGGGCTTATAGCTTAAACTTTTTTGATACAATAAAATAAACTGTGAACGGTGAACTGTGAACTAATTAAGGGTGAATGAGATGTTATTGGCAGCAAAGTGGGTTTTACCCATCACCAGCGATCCTATCGAAAATGGAGCCATTTTGATATCTAAGGACAAAATAAAGGCCGTCGGTCGTAAAAGGGATTTGATAAAGACTCATCCAAAGGAGACGGTTATCGATTTCGGTAAAGCCATACTTTTACCTGGCTTTGTCGATACCCATACGCACTTGGAGTACAGCGTCTTTCGGGGCATGTGTGACGATTTACCCTTTGCTCTTTGGAAGATACAGGTCACCAAGAAGAGCAAAAAACTTTCGGATTCGGATTGGATATCATCGGCCCAGTTGGGAACTTTGGAGGCCATTCAATCCGGGATCACTTGCATCGCAGATATATCATCCACGGGGGCAAGCCTTTCCACCGCGTTACTGGCTGGGCTTCGAGGTGCCATCTTCTGCGAGGTTTCCGGGATGGATCATTCCAAGATCGATGAGGTAGTATCCTGTGCCCGACGAAATGTCCATTCATGGCTAGAGCAATCCCAAAACAGTCATCTTAAGATAGGTGTTTCTCCCTTGGGGGTCTATACCGTTGCTCCTCCACTTTTCAAGGCGGTAAGTGATTGGGCGAGGAAAGAAGATATCCCCCTTTGCCTGCACCTTGCAGGATCTCCCGATGAATATTCCTTTATAATGTATGGTTCAAGTTTGCTGGCTACGACGTATAGGGATTTGATGGGATGGAGCGATCTTTTATGGCAACCCATGGGGGTAAGTCCCGTTAAATATGTAGAACAGTGGGATGTCTTTGAGGGAGAGGTCATCGCCGTCCACTGCATTCAAGTGGGTGAGAGGGATATCGATATTTTGAGGAAGTACGATGTGGCCATCGCTCATTGTCCAAAGTGTAGTGCAAAGCTGGGGATGGGAATCGCTCCCTTAAGGGATTTCATACGTTGTGGTTTGAGAGTGGGCATAGGCACGGATAGCCCTGCCAGCAATAATACCATGGATATATTCGATGAAATGAGAACGGGTTTGCTCTTGCAAAGAGGGGCATCCGAATCCGTGGAGGGCTTTTCAGCGGAACAATTCGTTAGGATGGCCACCCTGGGTGGAGCCGAGGTTCTGAAGATGGAGGGAGAAATCGGTTCCCTGGAGGAGGGCAAGCAAGCGGATATAATAGCTGTGGATATCTCCCACAGCCACCAAATTCCGGTAAATGATCCATATTCAGCCCTGGTGTACACCACAAATCAGGAGAATGTAATTTTTACCATGGTCGGCGGCAAAGTTTTATACGAGAAGAATGGATATTCCATACTAGACCAAGAGGAGATTTTGGCGTGTACCGAGCCGATACGAAAGAAACTCAAGGGACGCTCCTTAGAATCCAGGGGGTATGGCAAGCATGCAGGAAGTGGGCACGGTAGTAGAGGTAAAAGATGATCTGGCCATCGTCGAGGTTGAGCGCTCGCCAGCATGTGAAAGATGTGGTGTTTGTTACCAGATGTTGGGCACAAACAAAATGCTTGCCGAAGCGAGGAACGATGCCCAAGCGAAGGTAGGAGAAAAAGTAAATCTGGAAATCGAATCCAAAATCTTCCTCACCGTGGCTTTGGTTCTTTATATCATCCCCGTGGTCTTTCTCATAATAGGATACTTTATCGGGAGTACCTTGGTCACCTTTCTTCAAAAGCCCACCTATTCGCAAGAGGTTGGTATACTTTCTGGCTTCATCTTTTTGGGCTTTTCCTATTTGATCATTCGGATGATTGATAGACGAGCGGCATTGAGCAAGCAAATCCAACCAGTGGTTACAGGGATAGTTAGGAGTTAAAGGGTTAATTTATTTTCGGTGAATGGGAACGGTGGACTGTGAACTGTGAACAACAATTGGAGGCAGCGGTCAATGCTATTAAATAAGAGACAAGCCTCTTTTGTGATAAAGTTGATTGCGCTCATCGTTGCCTTAGCCTTTATATTCTCCGTCATCGCCTGGATGCTGCCCTATCTTCAAAATCCTTGAGCCCTCTAAAGGGTTTTAAACTGCCGCCGATTTTTAAATTAGTGAAATAGCACTGTTCTTCCCACCGCGTAGGTGATAAGTGGGTAATTGGTTATTGTTACTCGAGGATTAATATATCAATCATTTAGGTGCTATAATTTTCTTAAGGCGAAGTGCTTGAGTTCTGGGAAGGTGATAAAGATGCGTGCGATTTGGAAGGGTGCCATAAGTTTTGGGCTCGTGACCATCCCGGTGAAGTTGTATAAGGCGACAGCGAGAAAAAGTCTGAAATTTAATTATCTCCACAGACAATGCAAGACCCCACTAGAGTACATTCGAAAATGTCCCAGATGCGGAGTGGATGTACCCTGGGAGGATACCGTGCGAGGTTACGAGTATGAGAGGGGCAAATATGTTGTTTTGTACGATGAAGATTTTGCGGCCATTCCCTTGGAACTCACCAAAACCGTGGAAATTATGGACTTTGTACATTTAGAAGAAATAGACCCCATCTATTTCGACAAATCCTATTATCTCATTCCGGAGGAGACGAGTTTAAGGGCGTATAATCTCCTTCGGGAAGCCATGGAGAGAAAGAGGATGGTTGCCATGGCCAGGGTGGTTGTTCAGGATAAACAACATCTGGCGACGGTTAGGGCTAAGAACAAGGTGTTGGTCCTTGAAACCATGTTTTATCCCGATGAGATAAGATCGGAAGGCGTCTTTACTGAGTTCCGAAAAGAAGTCAGGTCCCATGAGAAGGAGCTTCAAATGGCGGAAAGTCTGATCACAAACTTAGCTGCGGAGTTCGATCCCAATAAATATACCGATGAGTACAGGAAAGCACTTCTCGATATAGTGAAGCAAAAGATTGAAGGAAAAGAGGTGGCAATTCCCGTCGTCCCCGAGGAGGAAAAAGTAATAAGTTTGATGGAAGCCCTCAAGGAGAGTATCGAGAGAACCCGCCTGCAGCGCAAGGCAACAAGTGGGCAGGCCAAGGGGAAGAGGAAAAAAGCAGGTGGCCTCAATACCGAAAGCGCTTAAACTCTCCATTATTGAAGTGGCGGGTAGGTCATATTTTCAATTCGAAATGCTCAAAGGGGCGCTCTTGAGTTTCGGTTTGCTTTGGGCTTATTTTTGCAATGCGAAATTGGCATAGCTATTTACAGGGTTACGAGTATTAATTTGGAGCTATGAACTATGTTTACCAATCGTCGTGAGGCTGGAAGAGAACTTTCACAGCGCCTAATCCATTATAAACAGCAGAATGTCGTGGTCGTGGCAATTCCCCGTGGGGGAGTGGTTGTGGCCAGTGAAGTAGCTAAGGGCCTAAATGCACCCCTCGATTTGGTGATCCCCAGGAAAATAGGCGCCCCTGGAAATCCTGAATTAGCCATAGGAGCCGTAGCGGGTAAGGGGAAGGTAATGCTCAACGAGGGGTTAAAGGAGGCTTTGCGTGTTCCGGACGAATATGTTGGGGAGGAAGTAGAGAGGCAAATAGAGGAGATAAATAGGCGCAGGAAGAAGTATTTAGGGGACAAGCCCGCAAAAAGTCTGCAGGACAAAGTGGTCATATTGGTAGACGATGGTTTGGCCACCGGCTACACAGCTTTAGCTGCCATAAGCGCCATTCGGGAAGAAAAGCCCAGGAAAATAGTACTGGCCATTCCAGTGGCCCCGCGAGATACCTTCGAGCGGTTAAAAGGGGAGGTTGACGAGATAATCTGTCTCGACCTTCCAGAGTTTTTTTATGCAGTTGGACAGTTCTATCTGGATTTCTCCCAGACGACGGATGAAGAGGTAATCGAAATTCTTAAAGAGAATGCCGAGCGGTTAATGACGAACCTGCCTGCCCCGACAAGCCGGGGCGTTAAAGGACGAAAATAATATGCGCCTGAAGTACCTCTATCTTTTTCCCATTGGAGATGTCGATTCCTCCGTCCTTGCTGTTCTACAGGATGTTTTGGAGGAAAAATTTGGTTTTCCCTGTAAGATTGGCCCTGCTCTACCCGATCCTCGTTACGCCTACAATCCAGAGAGGGGTCAATACAAATCCACGATGATTTTAGGAAAGGTGAGGCAAGCTCTACCTCAGGATGCTTTAAAGGGACTTGGGGTCACGTCGGTGGACTTATACGTTCCCATGCTTAATTTCATCTTTGGCGAGGCTGAGGTTCGTGGAAGATGCGCCGTAATTTCCTTATGCCGACTGAAACCCAAGTTTTATGGCGTCTCCCGACCCCGACTCGTCGGGAGCGGGCAAGCCCACCTACCGAATGGGCAGGCAGGAGAGGATATCCTTAAAACCAGGGCGATTAAGGAAGCCGTTCATGAACTTGGACACACCTTTGGCTTGTCCCATTGTTCAGATCCGAAGTGTGTAATGTGTTTCTCGAATAGTTTGATGGATACTGATTTTAAGGAAGAAAATTTTTGCTCTTCCTGTCAAAACGCTATAACTTTGTCAATTCAGAATTTACTTCGATAGCAATTTTCCAGACATCCAAACCTTGAAAATGAACTCGTGGATGAAGCGTTCCATAAAACCCATGCTCGCCCAATTGGCTCGTCCCTTTGATTCCTCCAATCATATTTTTGAACTCAAATGGGATGGTGTAAGATGTATCGCTTTTTTAACCGCCCCCAGAGATGGTGTAACCGGAGGCACCGGGCTTCAAAATCGGAAACTTAGGGATATCACCCGCTCTTATCCTGAGCTCAATGATTTACATTTAGCTTTGAGGGGCGGGGAAGCAATCCTCGATGGGGAAATAGTCTTCTTAAGAGATGGTAAGCCCGATTTCCAGAAGCTTTTGGAAAGGGAGCAGCTGCAGGATGATGCACGAATCGATATACTGTCAAAACTCACACCCGTGACCTATATCGCCTTTGATATTTTGTATTTCGATGGCTCTCCCCTGTTTAAGCTTCCCTTGATTGAAAGGAGGAAGATTCTTTCCGAAGCTGTAAGCGAGAGTGAAAAGCTCATCCTCTCCAGATTCATTTGGGAGAGGGGCATCGATTTTTTCGAGCAAGCCTCAGTTCAAGGGTTTGAGGGAATAGTGGCTAAGGAGTCGAATAGCCCTTATATCGAGGGTAAAAGGACTAATCTTTGGCTGAAGATAAAGAGGATTTTGACGCAGGATTGTGTGATCTGTGGTTATACCCTGGGGCGGGGGCGTAGGGAGGAAGTTTTTGGTTCCCTGATATTGGGAGTATATCATGGTGGAGAACTCATTCACGTAGGTCAAGTTGGCACGGGATTAACCGAGGAAAAATTGAAGGGACTGTTGTCACAACTTGAAGCATTGAGGACCGGTGAACACCCCTTTTCTTACAAGCTGGAGATCGACCGACCCACTCAATTCATCAGACCATCCTTGGTTTGCGAGGTGGAGTTCAGGGGCTGGACAAAGGATGGAAAACTCCGCAACCCCAGTTTCAAAAGGCTTCGTCCCGACAAACCCGCTGAGGAATGTCGAAAGTCGGGCGGATCTGAGGGAGAACAAGTTCATAAAATTTGATATTTTTTGAAGGAATTTTTGTTTGATCGTGGAAATTACAGCTAATTGTATTATGAGGAATATTAAATTGTTTGGATTAGAAATCATTAATTTAAAAAAGTTAGCGGACATTAATAGGATTAGCTGGGAAATTGGCAAAAGCATAAAGTGTTTAAAAATTCTTCGGAGCTTGAAAGTGGGATTATGGAAACTTTGGGATGTTCAGGAAGCACTAAGTGATTCGTTTGGTTGGAGGATTGGCAAGTGGTTGAAAAGAGAATGAGTTTCATTGAACATCTTGAAGAGCTCCGAAGACGTCTCATTATTTGTATCTTTGCGGTTTTTATAGCGGCCTGTGCCTGTTATGCATTTTGGAGACCAATTCTATGGCTCATCACCAGACCACTGGGGGGGCACAAGTTATATTACGCAACTGTAATGGAGCCCTTTATTGGTAGGTTTCGTATTGCTGCTTTTGCCGGAGTTTTTGTTGCGTTTCCGATTATACTCTATGAGTTCCTAGCCTTCGTGGCTCCAGCATTGAGAAGGAAAGAGAAGAGATTCATATATCCGATTTTATGTTTGCTCATTTTCTTCTTTATCTGTGGTGTGGTCTTTGGTTATATGTATCTGTTGCCGGTGAGTGTGGATTGGCTGATAGCCCAAGGGGAGGGATTGTTAAAACCGATTCTCACATTTGATAGGTATATCGCTTTCGCGGCTTTATTCCTATTGGCTTGTGGAGTTGGTTTTGAGACCCCCGTAGTCATATTATTTTTGGTAAAATTGGGTGTTGTGAGTCCACAAGCGCTTAGAAGGCAATGGAGGGTGGCATATATCATCATCCTAATTGTAGCGGCTATAATTACTCCCGATTGGAGTCCCATAACTATGGCTGTTATGGCCATACCAATGATAGCATTATACGAAATAAGTATCCTTTTAGCACGCCTTTTCTAGAAATCTAGCAATTGGAGCAGTAATGTTCACTGAGGGGGTGATAAATTTAAGAGGATTTTAGAAGTGGAGCCTTTGAAAAAGGATCCACTTTTCCTTTTTGGCCAATTTTAACCTGTAGGTAGAGGGAGGTGTGTGGATGAAGATCACCCGTCTCGAATTCTTTAAAGTTTGTGCTCGCACGTTCACTGCCCTTGGCGCTGCCATTTTGGCATCCTTCAAAGCTTAGGAGGTGTTTAATCGGTGGAAAGCATTTTTAAGGGCTTAAGCCGTAGAGATTTTCTGAAATATTGTGCCAGCATCGCCGCAATGTTAGGACTCTCGGAAATTTATGTCCCTCAGATTGCTGCAGCTCTTGAGGAAGCGGCGAAGGGTAAGCCACCTGTGATATGGATGCAGGGGCAAAGTTGCGCTGGTTGCACCGTCTCTTTCATCAATTCTCGGGAACCTACCCCTGCTGAATTGGTCTTGGATATTTTATCCGTTAGGTTTCACCCCAATATAATGGCGGCAGCTGGGGATGTCGCTCTTAATGCCATTGAGACCACCATGGAGGAAGCGAAGGGCAAATACGTCTACATCTTTGAGGGCGCTTTGCCCACGGCGGAGGAGGGTCGCTTCTGCGAAATCGGTGAAACTTCAGCGGTAGATTGGGTGAAAAAAGTTGCCAAAGATGCTCATGCGGTCATCGCCATAGGTGCCTGTGCTTCATTTGGTGGGATCCCCGCAGCCAATCGGGAAACTACGGGTGCCTCAAGCGTGCAGGATATTCTGGGCACCCCGGTCGTTAAGATTCCAGGTTGTCCCGCTCATCCGGATTGGGTGATTGGAACCGTGGTCAAACTGCTGCTCTTTGGAAAGGATGCTGTGTTAGATGGTCTTGATAAATATGGTCGTCCCAAGGAGTTTTATGGCACCCTGATCCATGATAATTGTCCCAGGCGACACTGGTTCGAAGCTGGAAAATTCGTCGAAGACTTCAATGATCCCGAGCAAGCAAATTACTGCCTACTACTAAAGGGGTGTAAAGGTCCCTTCACCTATGCTGATTGTCCCAAGAGGAAGTGGAATTCCGGAACCAATTTCTGTATCGATGCCAATGCTCCTTGCCAGGGATGTACTCAGCCCGAGTTCTATGCCAAGTTTTCACCTCTTTACGAGAAATTACCGGAAATCGGCATCCCTGGAATCGCTGGCTATGAGGTCAGTGCAGATACCATCGCCAAAGTGCTCGGTATTGTAACCGCCGCTGGCATTGGTCTCCACTTGGTTGGTCAAATAGCCACTGGACGCCTTGGCAAAGGTGGTCCACCAGAAAGGGGTGAGAAGTAATGGCACAAAAGATAACAATTGACCCCATAACCAGGATTGAGGGACATTTAAAGATCGAAGTTGAAGTCGAGGATGGTAAGGTAAAAGAAGCTTACAGCACGGGGGCTATGGCTCGTGGTTTTGAGCAACTCCTAGTGGGTAAAGATCCTCGAGATGCCCAGATCGTCACCCAGAGGATTTGTGGTGTCTGCCCGGCCTCCCATGGTCTCGCTGCTGCGCAAAACCTCGATGATGCTTTTGATGCGAAGGTACCCGATAACGCCAGGATCATCCGCAATTTGATCGTTGGTTCGAACTACGTTATGTCCCACATTCTTCACTTCTATCACCTTGCAGCCCTGGACTACTTGGATGTCATGGCTATAGCCAAGTATATGGGTAAAGACCCCGAGCTGTTGGCGGTGAAGGAGAAGGTAGTTGGACTGGTCGAAGTAGAGGATACATACCCACTCAAGCCCAGGTATGAACCCGATGAATTCAGCATTGATGACCCCGAGATCGTGACCACGGCTGTGGCACATTACCTCGAAGCTTTGGAGAAGAGGAAGAAAGCTCACGAAATGTTGACGATCTTCGGTGGAAAGATGCCCTGCTATTGCAGTCTGGTTCCGGGAGGGGTGACCATCCATCCCACGCCGGACATGATCGCCGCTTTCAAATATCACCTCATGGATTTGATCGATTTCGTGAACAATGTCTATTTGGCGGATGTCCTTGCCTTGGGAACCGGTCCTCTTCTGCCCATCCATCAACTGAAGGTGGGAGCTGGTGTCGGCAACTTCTTATCCTTCGGCATGTTCGATCTTGGTGTATCGGGCGACTATAAGAACCGTTTCCTCAAGTCTGGTGTGATCATGGAGGGAAAGATAACCGAGGTTAAGGAATTCGATCCCACCAAGATCAAAGAGGCGGTCAAATACTCTTGGTACACGGAGGACTGCGGAGGATTGCATCCAACGGAGGGTAAGACGGTGTATGATCTGGATAAGGAGGGTGCATATTCCTTTGCAAAGGCTCCGAGATACGATGGTAAACCGGTGGAGGTGAATACCCTCGCCAGGATGCTCATAACGCAGGATAAGGGATTCATGGACTTGGTGAACAAAATCGGAGCTCATCCCTCAGCGTTGGCTCGCCACGCCGCTCGAGCCTGGGAGTGCAAGATGGTAGCCGAAGCCATGCTCGATTGGCTGGATGAGCTGGTGGACAATCTCAAAGCGGGAAATACCGATGTCTGCGACGATAAGCCCGTTCCCGAGAAGGGTGAGGGAATAGGTATGGTGGAAGCTCCTCGAGGCTGTCTTCTCCATTGTGTTCAGATAGAGGGTAAGAAGATCAAACGTTACCAGGTCATCGCGGCTACGAATTGGAATGTCTGTCCGAGGGATGAGGAGGGTCAAAGAGGTCCCATCGAAGAGGCTCTCATTGGAACGCCGGTCCCCGATCCAAATAATCCCATCAACGTCGTGCGGGTGGTTAGATCTTTCGATCCGTGAATTGCCTGTGCGGTTCACGTGATTGAACCAAGGACTAACCGAGTTCTCAAGTTCCAAATCGGCTAGGAGGTGCGAAAATGGCTAGAATGGTAGAAGAACACCCCCTGCCGGCTCGAATAATGCATTGGATACACCTGCTATGCATGGGTGGATTGGCGATCTCCGGCTGGTATATCCATCGTCCCTTCTTTGAGGGGGGTATGGGTATAATGAGGTGGGTCCACTTCATCTGCATGTATGTGGTTCTCATCAACCTGGTGGCTCGGATTTACTGGGCATTTTTGGGTGCAGCTCGCGATTGGCATGAATTTGCCTTACGTCCAAGGGACATCAGGAATACCGGCAAAATCGTCGTCTATTATCTATTCATTAAGAGGGAACACCCGGAGGTGGGGAAGTATAATCCCCCCCAGAAGCTGATCTACGGCTGGCTTTGGCCCCTTCTATTGATCTTTCAGGCGATCAGCGGTTTTGCCCTTTACGGTCCCACGGCTGACTACTTTGCCTGGTTCACGGTGTGGGTTGGTGGTTTGGCACACGTGAGGCTGATCCATTACATGACCATGTGGGCATTCATCATCACCGTGGCTCTGCATGTCTACTTAAGTTTGGCAGAGGATTTCAAGTCGTTCCTGTATATGTTCTTTGGGGTTAGACCGGAAGAGTGAGAGTGGGTAGCGCCGATTCAAAATTTCATGAACAGATATTTGTCGTGGGAGTGGGAAATATCCTCCTCAAGGACGAGGGGATAGGTGTCCATGTCATTCGAGAGATGGAGAAGCTGGATTTGCCCAAGAATGTGAGGGTTATTGATGGAGGCACTGCCGGCTTTGATCTTGGCTATCTCATCGAAGGCGCCGACAGACTCATAGTCATCGACGCCATCGACGCCGGGCGTGAGCCCGGCGCGATCTTTAAATTCCGTCCCGAGGATATCAAGGCGAAGCCCAAGAGATACTTTACCTCCGCTCACGAGGTTGGATTGCTTGAAGCTCTGGAGATGGCAAAGCGCATGGGTAAATGTCCCCAAACGGTTATCTTTGGCATTCAGCCCAAAGAAATCGATTGGGGAATGGAGCTCTCACCGGAACTTAAGGCAAAAATCACCGAGATCATCGAGTTGATACTGAAAGAAATCTCATAAAAAATCCAAAATTTAAAAATCAAAACGCAAAATGAGAGGTACGTTGGCAAATGCAGCCCTTGGGGCTGCATTTGCGTATCTTATTGCTTTTAGTTAATATCTAAACAAACTCTGTGTTCGGTGAAGTCATGCATGAACTGGGAATAACCGAGAATATCCTATCTATTGCCTTGGAGCAAGCCCAACAGCGGGATGCAAAAAAGATATTAAAGATAAGACTCAAGATTGGCGAGATGACCGCCGTTGTTGATGAATGCATACGATTCTACTTTGAGATATTGAGCAAGGATACCATGGCCGAGGGTGCCGAAATTGAAGTAGAAAATGTGCCAATTAAGGTCAAGTGTCCAAGGTGTGGGAAAATTCGGGAGGCTAATGACTATAATTTCATTTGTCCCCAGTGTGAGGTATTGAGCACCGAAATCGTTTCGGGAAGAGAGCTTTACGTGTCCAGCATCGAGATAGAATAAATTGTGTGCCCTAGACATAAATGAGTGATCTCGAATTATTAAGCGTGAATTATGTCAACTATAATAAATCGGTTGGCTGGTTGGCTCGTTTGCTAGGAAAAGATCAAACAAACTAGTGAACCAGTTGATGGGTGGTAAAGATGGAGATAAAAGTGCTTCGGAATATCCTCGAAGCCAATGAAGCAATTGCCAGGGAGAATGCCCGATTATTCAAGGATAAAGGGGTCTTTGTAATCAATATTATGTCATCACCTGGAGCTGGGAAAACCAGTTTTATTTTGCGTACCCTTGAGAGGTTAAAGGATGATTTTAAAGTGGCGGTCATTGAAGGAGACATCGCCTCGAAGGTGGACGCGGAAAAAATTCAGGAACAGGGAGCACCCGCCGTCCAGATAAATACCGGTGGTGCCTGCCATCTCGATGCCAATATGATCAAGAATGCCCTAAATCTTTTAAATTTGGATGACATCGATCTATTGATCATCGAAAATGTGGGCAATCTCGTCTGTCCAGCGGAATTCAATCTGGGAGAAGATCTGAAACTGATGATTTTAAGCACCCCTGAAGGTGATGATAAACCCCTCAAATATCCTCAGATGTTTACCCTATGCTCCGTTCTCGTCCTCAATAAAATAGATCTACTTAACCAAACCAATTTTAACCTTCGAAAAGTGAGGGAATCCGCGGCGAAATTAAATGCAAATCTTCAAATTTTTGAAGTCTCCTGCACCACGGGACGGGGAATAGACAATTGGGTTACCTGGTTAAAAAATAAGCTCCTGCTCGGACGTCTACAGACCCATAGGGGATCCGTGGGAGGGAGAGAATAAGGCGGAACACGGAACCCGGAACTCGAAACTCAGATAGAAGGGATTTTAAATGTCAAGGTTGATCGTTTGCGAAAAGAATATAGCTGCGAGAAGGATTGCCCATATCCTTTCCGAGGGGAGGGCAAAGCTTGAGATGATTCACAATGTGCCCGTATATGTTTTTTCCTACGGATCCGAAGGACATGATAGGGAAGAGCAGGTGAAATGCATCGGGCTGAAGGGACATATTTTGAAGGTCGATTTCCCCGCACAGTATAACAACTGGCAAGAGATAGACCCCATAAAGCTCATCGACGCTCCCATAGTCAAGGTGCCCACCCAAAAATCCATCCTTAAAGCCTTACAAAAGGTGGCAAAAGATGCAGATGTTGCCGTGATTAGCACGGATTTTGACCGCGAAGGGGAGCTGATAGGCATAGATGCGGTGAATAAGATCAGGGAGGTCAACCCAAATATAAAAGTGAAGAGGGCAAGATTCTCAAGCTTGACCGAATCCGAAATCAAAAGGGCTTTTTCCAATCTCGAGGATGTATACATGAGCCTTGCTCAGGCGGGAGAAGCAAGGCAGGATATTGATCTCATTTGGGGAGCCACACTAACTCGTTTCTTATCCCTCGCCTCATCGCGTTTGGGTAGGCAGTTTCTTTCCGTGGGACGGGTGCAGAGCCCAACTCTGTCTCTGGTCGCGGATAGGGAAAAAAAGAGGCAAGAGCACAAACCGAAACCATACTGGCTGGTAAAAGCCCTCTTCGAGTCCCGCGGATCTGAGCAATTTATCGCTCTTCATAAGATCGAAAGATTTTGGGACAAGCTAGAAGCGGAGACGGTACTTTCCAGATTGGGGAAGATGGGCAAAGTCGTCGATATTTCCACGGTCAGAAAGGTGCTTAAACCACCAACACCTTTTAATACCACTGCGTTTCTTAGTGCCGCTGCTTCCATTGGCGTATCTCCTTCAAGGGCCATGCGCATCGCCGAAAATCTGTACATGGAGGGACTCATCAGTTACCCACGGGTGGACAACACCGTCTATCCCCCCTCTTTAAATTTCGATGAAATCTTAAAAATTCTGGGGGGGAGTCCTGAATTGGGTAATCTTGCAAATCTCATCCTCAGGCAGGAGAAGATCATTCCCACCAGAGGAAAAACGGAGGCCACTGACCATCCACCCATTCATCCCACGGGTTTGGCCAAAAAGGAAGATTTAAAGGCTCAAGAGTGGAAGGTCTACGAGCTCGTATGCCGTAGATTCTTTGGAACCCTCGCTCCAGAGGCCTCGCTTCAGAGCGTAAGAATCGATATCGAATCCGGTGGGGAGCACCTCAATGTTCGAGGTACCGCGGTGGTGAATGAGGGATGGCTAGAATTTTACCCCTACGGTCGCAAAAAGGGTGAAGAATTACCCACTCTTAAGAAAGGTGATGAGTTAAAACTCGTCAAACCCATATTGGAGGAGAAGGAGACGCAACCTCCACCCCGATATACCCAGGGGCAGTTGATTCAAAAAATGGAGGCTCTTGGACTCGGCACTAAATGTTTGACTGGCGATACTTCTATAAAGATTGTCCGAGATCAAGGAATAGAAAATGTTAAACTTGAGACTCTTTTCTCCAGCTGTAAATATCTTGGAGAAATCCAGTATGAAGATGAAAGAATAGAAGTTGCAGAAAATAATGGTGGGTATAAATGTTTTTCCTTCAATGGCAATGAGATTATTGAAAGTGAGTTTTATGGTGTTAGTAGAAGGCGTCTTAGAGAAGATGAAAAGGTTTACGAAATCTTTTTCGAGGACGGAAGTAGTCTTAAAGCTACGGATAGGCATCTTATTTGCGCATACGATGGCAGGGAGTTGACCTACGTACCTTGCTGTGCACTAGCAAGTGGAAGTTTAGTTATTTCCGACACCCCCTTCATTAGGACGCGTCTCTATGGGCGCGACTGTGACGCCAAATTATCCACGCCCTTAATTGAAAAGGAAATCATGAAATCCCTTGAAAATCGGATGTTAGAGGGGAAAATTATCGGGTGGAATGTGGTAACGAAGAAGGTAAAATTCATTCGCAAAGTAACTTATAACGGTTATATTTATGATATTTTAAATGTCAATAATTTTTCAAATTTTGTTCTCTCAAATAATGTTGTGGTCCATAACTCGACGAGGCATGAGATCATCAAAAATCTTTACGACAGGAGTTATATCCATGGCGATCCCATCGTCCCCACGGAGATGGGATTGGCCGTCGCCGAAGCTTTAAGGAGGCACGCCGACACGATTTCCACACCCCAGATGACAGCTGAGCTGGAAAAGGATATGGATGCCATAGCCGAAGGGAAGGTTGCCAGGGAAAGCGTGGTCGATCGCTCAAGGAATATTCTCGCTAGGACAATGCTGGATTTGGGCAGGAAAAAAGAGGCGCTTGCAGGGGAGATAAGGGAGGGTATTCGAGAGGATAAAATCATTGGAAAATGCCCTCGTTGTGGGATGGATTTAAAGATAATTCGGGCTAAAAAATCGAAGAAAAGATTCATAGGATGCACGGGATATCCTGAATGCAATATGGCATATCCCCTTCCCCAATATGGCGAGATCATCACCTTAGACGATGTTTGTGAGGTATGCCATTCACCGAAGATTAAGGTAATTGGGAGACCCCCAACTAGTCGGGGTGGAAAATCCCCAAAACCTTGGATTTTGTGTATCGACCCCAATTGTCCCACCAAGAAGGGAAGTGATTAAGGAAAGATGAGGAAAATAAGCATTATAGGTAGTGGACATGTGGGAGCTACATGTGCTTTTGACATTGCTCAGAGGGAGCTGGCGGATGTGGTATTGCTGGATATTCTGGAGGGAATACCTCAGGGCAAGGCTCTAGACATGATGGAGGCTTTTCCACTTAAGGGCTTCAATGGCAAGGTTGTGGGCACCAACAATTATGCAGATATCCGTGATTCCACACTTGTGATAGTGGCCGCCGGTTTTGCTAGGCAACCCGGGATGTCTCGCCTCGATTTACTGGAAAAGAATGCACAGATTGTAAAATCCGTTACCGGGAATATCGTAAAATTTGCTCCAGAATCGATGATCCTCATTGTCACCAATCCCCTGGACATCATGACCTACTTGGCTTTCATGGAAAGCGGCTTTGAAAGAAATAGAGTATTCGGCATGTCCGGTCTTCTAGATGCCGCGAGATTTAGTCATTTTATCGCCCTTGAATTGGGAATCTCCGTAGAGGATGTTTCCGCCATGGTCCTTGGAGCCCATGGAGATTCCATGGTTCCTCTATCCCGTTTTTCCACGGTCTCGGGGATTCCCATCACCGAGCTCTTATCCTCAAAGGTTATAAAAGGAATAATAGAGCGGACTCGAAAGGGAGGCGCGGAAATAGTTTCCTACCTCAAGACGGGAAGTGCCTTTTATGCTCCAGCTACAGCCGTTGTGGAGATGGTCGAATCCATCCTCAAGGATAGAAAGCGTATTCTTCCCGTATGCTCATATCTCGATGGCGAATATGATTTAAAGGATGTCTGCGTGAGCGTTCCCGTAAAACTGGGAGAAAATGGAATAGAGGGAATAATCGAATTGAAGCTAACTTCCGCGGAGAAGAAGGCATTACACGCCTCTGCTGCTACCGTTAAAGAAGGTATTAAAAACTTAAGATTAATCATTCATCATGAACCGAAGCAAAATTCGGCAGAAACCATCTCATCTTGAATTATTGAAAAATGGGAATTTCCTCGCTCTCTGGCTCGGTCAAGCAATTTCAAACCTAGGGGATTGGATAATCATCATCGCCCTAATCGAGCTCGTTTACAAGATTTCGGGCTCTGGCCTGGCTGTAGGGACCCTCATGATATTCAAAATTTTGCCCGCACTTTTCTTCGGTTCCGTCATCGGTGTATTAGCGGATCGCTTCAACAGGAAAAGGACCATGATCTCCTGTGATATCATCCGCGGCTTGCTGATAGTTTTGCTCCCCTTCGTGAGGAATTTATTCCAAATTTATTTGATAACCTTCGTGTTGGAGACCTTTTCCCTGCTTTTTATACCAGCGAAGGATGCCAGCATTCCCAATATTGTTGACGAGGAACAGATTCTCACTGCCAATTCCCTGTTTTATACCACCAACCATTTCACGATGATACTTGGAGTAACCTTTGGTTCAACGATAATTCTTCTCGTGGAAAAGGTTTGGGGACACATTCCCTTCTTCCAGCGTCTTACCGGACCTAACGCTGCCTTTTACGTCGATGCTTTTACCTTCTTCATTTCGGCTGCCGCCATCACCATGATATATTTACCACCTTCAGAACATGTGGCAAGGAGGATCAAATATCACCAGATAAAGGAGGACATAGTCGATGGTTTGAGATTCATGAAGAATAACCCCTTAATTCGCTCAATGATGATGAGCATCGGAATCGCCATATTGGGCATGGGAAGCATTTATTCTTTAGGAATTATCTACTGTTACCAGGTATTAAAGATTGGAAGAGGTGGTTTTGGCTACCTTCTTTCGGCGCTTGGTGTTGGTTTGACCCTTGGATCCATCTTCACTGCTTTCCTAGGAAAGCACTTTTCCAAGCGAGGATCATTTGTCGCCTCCATTTTGACTTTGGGTCTCGCCTTGATCTCCTTTGCCAGTATCTCCTATTACGAATCGGCCATTATAATCAGCTTCATCGCTGGCATTGCCCTAGCTTTGCTCACAGTTTCAACCTATACCCTATTGCATGAAAATGTTGAGGATACGATAATGGGAAGGGTCTTCACGGCTCTCGAGTCCTGCTTAAGGATATCACTCCTTGTTTCCATAGCCTTAACCGGAGCTGTAGCCGATGTTGTGGGACAAAGGGTACTAAAATTGGGAGCTCACACTATTTACCTCAATGGAGCCAGGGTTACACTTTTAATGAGCGGCATGGTGGTGATCATAGCCGGTCTTTTGGCCCATCGCTCCCTTCGAATCCCAGATTCTGAATGAGATCGAGAGAATGTGATATAATACTATGCCCTAGATATAAATGGAGTGATCCTAAGAGCCATCCTTCCAGGATACTCTTATCGAATTATTAAGCGTGAATTATGTAGGCTACATAATATTTTACTTGAGCTTTGGGGTACAAAATGGTGGGAGTGTTTATTACCCTCGAAGGCGTGGAAGGTTCCGGGAAAAGCACTCAGATGAAACTCCTCGCAGATTATTTGCGGGGAAGAGGTTACCGGGTTCTAATCACGCGTGAGCCGGGGGGTACTCAGATCGGAGATAAAATACGGGATATTTTATTGAACCCCGAGTTTAAGGAGATGGACTATAGAACCGAGGTTCTGCTTTATGCCGCAGGTCGCGCCCAGCATGTGTCTCAAGTCATCAAGCCCGCTCTAAAACTTAAGAAAATTGTGATCTGCGATCGCTATATCGATTCTTCGCTCGTCTATCAAGGCTTTGGGCGGGGACTCACCTTGGAAGATATCCTCAACATCAACAAGTGGGCCACTCAAGATCTCGAACCGGATTTAACCATTCTCCTGTACATTCCGGTGGAAGAGGGTCTAAGGAGGGCTACGGAGGTTTATGCCGATCGCATTGAACGAGAGGGTATCGAGTTCCATCGGAAGGTTCATGAAGGTTATCGGGAATTGGCCAGAAAATTCCCCAAAAGATACTATGTTGTGGAAGCCTTGGGGGACCCGAAAGAGATACATCGGGAGATCGTTAAGCGGGTTGAAACCCTTTTGAGAACCAAGAGAAGGTGAAACTTTCGACGAGCGACCTTAAATCGGTCAGCGACTTTCGACTAGCGACTATCGGTCAAAATTTTTAAAATCGCTAATCGCTCATCGAATTTAAAATTGCTTATCAACCATTGTACGTGGGTCATAATTTTAGAATTTACCATTATGCGTGATTATCTAAAGAGGGGTGGACTCCTTAGCCTACCCCCTTCAGAAGAATATTCGGGATTTGTGAGCTATGTACCAAGCATCATATAGCGAGTGATATAATAGGATAGGAAATGATTTGGAGTAAAATCGTTGGTCAGCCCGAGGTTATTACCTGGCTTCAAAAAGCCATCGAAAGCGGAAGGTTAAGTCACGCTTATTTATTTTGGGGACCAACAGGAGTGGGCAAGCGAACTATAGCCAAGGTTTTTGCTTCGGCTTTAAATTGTAGGGATGGTGGCTGTGGCAGCTGTCTATCCTGCATCAAGATAGACCATGAGACTCACCCCGATATTTTCTTTATTGAACCGGAGGGGAATTTCCTAAATATCGATCAAATCCGTGAACTCCAGCGTGAGGTCAGTCTCAAACCTTTTGAAGGAAAAATAAGGGTTTGCATTCTAGACGAGGTTGATAGGATGACCTCACCCGCTGCTAATGCACTCCTTAAGACCCTTGAGGAACCACCTCCGGATTTGATCTTCATACTCATCACAGCCAACTTGGAAGGGATTCTCCCAACAATAGTATCTCGATGCCAACTGATCCGTTTTAAATTAGTCCCTTCCTCGAAGATGGTGGATATATTGGTGACCAAGTATGGAATGGATAGGAATCAAGCCAGGTTAATAACCTTGGTTAGTGGAGGAATACTTGGAAATGCCTTAAGTCTCGCTGCATCTTCATGGAGATTGAGAAGGCGAGAGATTGTCTTGGATATTGTCGAAAGGATTTGGGATGCAGGTGCAGTGGAGCTCTCTGAAGCAGCTGGACGGCTCATCTCGGAGGTTAAAAGGCCTTTGAGAGATCTCAAAGAGATACAGAAAAAAGAACTTGAAACTATCGAGGATTTGGCCTTTGACAAGGCACATGCGA
The DNA here is from genome assembly GCA_030018275.1 of Actinomycetota bacterium. Classification (NCBI taxonomy): domain Bacteria; kingdom Bacillati; phylum Actinomycetota; species Actinomycetota bacterium. Next base: position 62,715 of record JASEGB010000005.1, read on the forward strand.
TGCGCATGAGAAAGAGGCTTGATCAGCGTCATAAACGGGAGACAAGTCACCAGGAACGTCGGGGTTTTGAGGAAATATTGAACATCTTGGCCTCATGGTATCGAGACTTGCTGATACTTACCCCGATATATCGGGGTGAAAATTTACTGGTCAATATGGATCGTATCGAGAGTCTTAAACGACTCTCTAGGAATATTTCTCTCTCACAGGCTCAAAAGGCCATTGAGATTATTGAAGGAACTAAACAGTTAATGAGATTCAATGTTAATATGCATTTAGCATTTGAAGTGTTGCTATTCAAATTGCAGGAGGTTTAAAGTGTATGCCCAGGGTCGTTGGAGTTGTATTCAGAGAAGCCGGGAAGGTCTACTATTTCAATCCCCGTAGATTGGATTTGAAGGTGGGCGATAACGTAATAGTCAAAACCTCCCGAGGGTTGGAATTTGGAGAGGTAGTTATGCTACCCCAAGATATCCCCGAGGATGAGCTCACCGCTCCCTTGAAGAAGGTGATAAGGAAGGCAACGCAGGAAGATAGGACTCAGGTGGAAAAGAATCGAGCCAAGGAGAAGGAAGCCTTTGAGACCTGCGAGGAAAAGATAAAGGAGCATGGGCTTCCAATGAAGCTCGTTGACGTGGAATACGTATTCGATAAAAGCAGGATAGTTTTCTATTTCACGGCTGAGGAAAGGGTTGACTTTAGAGCGCTGGTCAAAGACCTTGCATCCATTTTCCGCACCCGAATCGAGCTCAGGCAGATCGGGGTCCGGGACGAAGCGAAGATGATTGGGGGAATCGGTCCCTGTGGACGGCGGTTGTGTTGCACCTTATTCTTGAGCGATTTCGAGCCCGTCTCCATCCGCATGGCTAAAGAGCAGGATTTACCGCTTAATCCCCTCAAGATATCGGGTATTTGTGGTAGGCTCATGTGTTGTTTAAAATATGAATATGAGTGGTATAAGGAATTCAAGAGCAAAGCCCCCGCAGGGGAATGAAGATTGAAACACCTTACGGAGTGGGTACTATCGTGGATTATAATGTCCCCAAGGAGATGGTAATAGTTGAGGTGGGAGAGGGCTTAAGACTTGAAATTCCAGTGGCTGAAGTCAAAGAAGCCGATTAATGTCGCAGGTTTCAGGCTACATGTCGCATGGTGAAAGTATCTGAAAATCCATATTTTTAATCCTGTGACTTGCGACTTGAATCTTGCAACCGAAAGGCCGGATTAGCTCAGTTGGTAGAGCGACGCACTCGTAATGCGTAGGTCGCCGGTTCGAATCCGGCATCCGGCTCCATAATCTTTTTACTCCCAGATTTTCTTTACGACCTCTCTGATCTTAGAGAGAGATCTTTACAAATCATAAACCCGCTGACAAATGAAGTACTTTATTTTTCTGTGGGCACAAGGAAGGGTTAAGAAGTGAAATGAAATTAGGGGTAATGAATCATCCTGCTAGAGACCCAATCCAGGAAATAAGATGGATCGGTGAAAATGATTTTGATTTTGTGGATTTGACCCTGGAGCCCACCAGAGCCTATGCACTGGACATCGATGTGGAGGGAATCCAAAAAGTCCTTGAAGAGCATAAAGTGGATATAGTGGGCCATACTTCCCCATTTTTGGCTATTGCTTCACCTTTCCCTAATCTAAGACAAGCTTCTTATGAAGAATTGATGAGATGTTTGGAGGTCTTTGCAAGGCTTGGGGCTCGAAAGATGAGTGTCCATCTCGATCATAAATTGGTCTGCTTTTTACCTGAGAATCAATTAATTGAGAATAACATCGAAGTTCTATCTAAGTTAGCCCAAAGGGCTCAGGATTATGGGATAAAAATCCTCGTGGAGCACTTCGGAGGCGCTTTCTCCAAAGGCACTGGAATTTCGAAAGTTTTGGATGCAATACCGCAGATAGGATTCAATCTCGATGTTGGACATGCAAACCTATTCACTGGAAGGAATCAAACTGAGGAGTTCTTAAGGCTTTTCTCCGATCGATTGAAGCACGTTCATATCTCCGACAATAAGGGCGGGGAGGACGATTTACATTTACCCATCGGGGCGGGAAACATAAATTGGAAGGAAATAATTCGCTTGCTTAAAGGATACCAATATAACGATACTATAACCTTGGAGATTTTTTCCCATGATCGCGATTATTTGCTGATGAGTCGAGATAAGGTAAGGCAGTTGTGGACGTCATAATTCTTTCATTTTTTCAAAGTCGCACCTACACCATAATTCTGAAGAGGGGGAATTTGACTTGCAGTTGTTCCTTCTTTGATGAGCATGGGACCTGCAGCCATTTGATGGCTCTCAAGAAGATTCTGGGTGTAAAGTCGCTGGAAATCTGAAGATTTAGTGGAGAGAGGAAAGTGGAAGAACTCCTTTATTGGGAGAGAAATTTGGCCACGATAAGATGGATAGCCATTTTAGCCTGTGCCTTCCTTTCCCCATTGTATCCGGAAGCTAAGATAAATTTATTCCCCATCCTTGCCTTGGGATTCTTTGCCATTCTTCATAGCATTGGGGTTTTCCTGTATGTCCAAGGTCAAGAGAAGATCAGCCTTTCTTCGAGCTATTTTATCTCCCTCGTGGATGCTCTGCTTATTTTACTCTTTGTGCATTACACGGGGGGAATTCATAGTCCTTTTCATCTTTTGATCGTTCTTTCTTTGATTTCCATCGCTTTGCGCTATGATTTACCTCAAATTGTGATGGCCACCTTCTCTGAAAGTTTTGGGTATGTTTTCATCATTCTCATAAAACGTCAGCTATTTCCGTTAAGTGCCTTCGCCTATCGGGTTTCATCGGCGCTCGTTCTCTTCTTTGTAACCGCTATGTATGTGGGCGTTCAAAGTAGGCGGGAGAGGCGGACTTACCTAAGGCGGACAAGAGAGATGGAGAAGCTCGAGAGCAAGGTGGAGGAGTTAATTTGTATTGATGATTTAACCGGGCTATATAATTTAAGTTATTTTCAAGAGCGTCTGAATGAGGAGATTAAACGAACCGAACGTTATGGAACTAAATTATCATTGTTGGTGTTTGACATCGATCATTTTAGAAACTATAACGACCTACACGGTTCTACCAATGGCGACAAGATTCTTCAGTTGCTGGGGCGGCTGTTAAAAAATAACACAAGAGATATAGATATACCCGTTAGATACGGTGGCGAAGAGCCAGCACTTCTCCTCCCTGAGACTGGCAAAGAGGGAGCTTTTAGTGTTGCCGAAAGGATCAGGAGGTTGGTTGAAGAGGGGGAATTCCCGCATCAAGAGACTCAACCCCATGGCACCCTCACCGTAAGCTGTGGAGTAGCTACATATCCCACGGATGCCGTAACGCGGAAGGAATTCATTGACGCTGCCAATGTAGCTCTTTATAAAGCCAAGCGCGAGGGCAGAAACAGAGTTTGTCTTTATAGTGGAGAAATTTGATAATCTTAATCTCAAGTGGAGATTCACACATATATTATTAGTCCAATTTACATTTCCTTTGCGGGAATTATTTGACGAAAGAATAATCTCAATGTCGGGTTCGCTTTAAATTTTGACTTGCTAAACCGCAAGCTTTAATCTATATACCGAGTCGGGAGTTTGCTGCCAACTCCTAACTTCTCGCTCCCGACTAAAAGAGGGTGTATCGAGGTGCCAGAATTGAGGCAGGATATAGTCACAGGGAGGTGGGTGGTGATCGCCACCGAGAGAGCTTTACGACCCGAAAGTTTCACTCGGGTGAAAACGGAGGAAGTAGAAACCACGGCTGCCTGCCCCTTTTGTTACGGCAATGAGGCCCTTACGCCCCCCGAGATCATGGCCTATCGACCGAAAAACACCCTTCCGGATACCCCTGGATGGACAATAAGGGTCGTTCCCAATAAGTACCCCGCCTTTGTTCCTGAATACCCAGGTAGACATGGTAAGCCACTTGTGAGTGAAGGGATGTACCCATCGATGGTTGCCATAGGTGCACACGAAGTCATCATAAGTAGTCCGGATCATTATAAAAGTCTGGCATTGCTTTCGAAATCTCAGGTGATGAAGATCATTTCATCCTATAGAGATCGGTATTTAGCCCTAAAGGAGGATTCCCGAATAAGATATATCTTGATCATCGTGAATCATGGGAGGGAAGCCGGGGCTTCGATAGAGCATCCCCACTCTCAAGTTTTCGCCGTACCACTTTTACCAGCAACCATAAAGGAGGAGCTCGTGGGAGCATACAGCTTTTTTGAGCGTGAAAAAAGCTGCATTTTTTGTCACATGATAGAACACGAGTTGCAGGAGGGCAAAAGTGTTATCTTGGAGAGCAAAAATTATATCGTCTTTGCCCCCTATGCCTCCCGAGTTCCCTTTGAGCTGTGGATAATGCCGAAAGAACACAAACCCTCCTTCGAGACCATAAGGTTTAGTGAAATTGAGGATTTAGCCTCCATTTTAAGGACCATTTTAGGCAAACTTTACAAAGGATTATCCGATCCACCATATAATTATTTTATCCACACCTGTCCGCCCCTCGGCAATGGCAGGCCCGCAACCCCTGGGCCAGAGCATAGAGAGATGGGAATTCCCCCAATTGGACCAGAGGATATGATTCCTCGGGTATATCATTGGCATATCGAAATCCTCCCAAAGTTATCTACAGCCGCTGGATTTGAAATGGGCACGGGAATCATGATTAACATCGCCACTCCTGAAAATGTGGCTGAGTACTTGAGGGAAATGAGTGTTTAGGGAAGTTTCTTCAATGTTGGTTACCTTGGACAAAAAGATTGAAGAATTCATCGAGAGATATATCGACTCTTTTACCGAGTGGGATTTGCTAGTTTTCTTCGAGAAGCATCCCGAAGTGAAGGATATACCAGGAAATATAGCTGCTCATATAGGGAGAAGGGAGTGGGAGGTTGAGAAAAATCTAAACGATTTGGCGGATAAGGGCATCCTCACCGTAGAACGCGATGTCCCTCCCCTATATGCTTATAATCCCAGCTTAGAGGCGAGAAATCTCATTAAAAGATTTGTTAAAGCCCTCAATGTGCGGGGAGAAAGATTGGCAATTCTAGCGATGCTCCTCAACAAGGGGATAAAAGAGTGATGAACTTGATGAGTTGGATGCAATGTTCACGCACATTGGTAACAGCTTATATTTGTTTGGGGCATCCTTCCGAGTGCTAGCTGCTGCCCCGACGAGTCGGGGCTTAACGGTTCTCTTAAGATGCACTCTCCAGGATACCCCGTCCTAAAAATGTGAACTTAATCTTGATATAATTACTGTGAACTGTGAACTGTGAACTGTGAACCATGTAAGTGTAACCAATGTCTGTGACCAATACAGCTTAAACTTAATATACTGGTTAGACGAATTTATTTTTCGGGAGGGTTTTTGGAATGCTTGGATTGATGCAGAATGAAGTTCCTCCACAACCAACCCAGAGGACATCCAAAGTTTTACTGATTGGTCTGGCCTTTTTAATGGTTGCTTTGATAAGTGCCATCATTGGGGGAATCATAGCCTCCTTTGTGGTTCCCTATGTGTTTGGAGTGGATCCCCTCAAACTCCTTAGTGGAAAATATCTAGAGCCATCTTCGCTCAGCCTGAGGTACGAACCCCCATTACAGAAGATCAAGATATTCAGCACCTCCGACCCCGTGGTTGCCGTGGCTCAAAAGGTTCAGCCCTCCGTGGTTAACATCAGAACCAAGATGATCATGTCCGACCTTTTCCACGAGGATATGGTGGCAAAGGGCATTGGCTCAGGGGTTATCTTCAGAAAGGATGGATATATTTTGACCAACTATCATGTAATCGAAGATGCCAAGGAGATTTGGGTAACCATAGGTACCGAGGAAGATATCAAGGGCACCGTTTTGGGGGTGGACCCAGAAACCGATTTGGCAGTGGTCAAAGTGGATAAGAAAAACCTACCCGCCGCTGAGCTTGGTTCCGTCAAGGATGTAAAGGTCGGGGAGTTGGCGGTGGCCATCGGAAGTCCCTTTGGTTTCGAACACACCGTAACTGCGGGGGTCATCAGCGCTTTAAATAGGACGATATCCACAGCCGATCCCCATAAGGAGGTGGTAAAGACCTTCACCAACCTCATACAGACCGATGCGGCCATAAATCCCGGCAATAGTGGAGGAGCTCTGTGTAATTCCAAGGGACAGGTCATAGGGATTAATACACTGATATATTCCACCACGGGGGGCTATCAGGGCATAGGTTTTGCCACCCCCATAGATACGGCCATCGATGTAGCAAATCAGCTCATCAAGAAGGGAAAGGTGAGCCACCCCTATATCGGTATCTTAGGTCAAACGGTGGATAAAGAATACGCCAAGAAGCATGGATTAAAGGTAGATCATGGAGCAATCATCGTAGAGGTAGTTGAGGATAGTCCCGCTGGAGAGGTGGGACTTGAGCGAGGCGATATCATCATCGTCTTCGATGGCAAACCCATTAAGAATATGGATGAGCTCATTGAAGCCATAAGGAGCAAAGAGGTTGGAGACAAGGTAAAGGTGACTTACCTTCGTGATGATAAGAAGACAACTGTGCAGTTGACATTGGCGGAGAAACCTCGAAGATTTTAGGTATGTAAGCCGAAACTTAAGATGTATTATTAACAAGATGGGTTAATACTATGGTCGGGGTGAAACTTAAGGATTCGATGGAGTGAGTTCAGTGGAAGATGCCAATTTAAAGCTCAATGCCATATATCAGGTGAATGAGGCACTTCGAGAGCTGCCTGAATTGGGCGATTTTTCAAAGGCGCTCGTGGCAGAGACGGTGAATGCTCTCGGGGCATCCATTTGCACCTTTACCCTCTGGGATGAGAAGGGAAACTTAACCAGGGTAGCGGAAATTGGTCCCGGAACCGATGATGACCATTTCATGAATCTGGAGAAGCGCATCACCTTGGAGGCGATTGAAAAAATGTCTCCAATCCGAAGGACTGATGACTTCCTCGTGGGGGAAGAGCTTTTCTGTATATCCGCTCCCCTCCGCCTTAAGGATAAAGCCATGGGAGCACTTCTCGTTTGCTCTCTTCATCCTTTAAGCCAAGATGATGAGCGATTCCTTTCAGCCCTCGCTGGTCAGGCGGCCTTGTCCATTGAAACAAACAAACTTAGGGAAAGAATCGGGCTGGAAACAACGGAGTTCTTTAGTATCGTTGAGATTGGAAAGGCGATCAATTCCGTTCTCGATCTTAATGAGCTTTTGAATCTGATTTGCCGCATTGCCATACAACTGGTGAGGGGAGAGACATCCTCCGTGATGCTTCTGGATAATCTGGCTGGAGAGCTTACAATCGAAGCCGCTTGCGGTTTGGACGAGGACATCATCAGGAGGGCGAAGGTGAAATTGGGTGAACAAATCGCCGGTTGGGTGGCGGAGAAAGGAATTCCATTGCTGCTTACCGATGTAACCAAGGACACCCGCTTTAAAAACTTGACTCGAAAGAAAAGGAAAATAAAATCCGCTCTCTGCGTACCCCTAAAGAAGAAGGAGGAAATCATAGGAGTATTAAGCGTGGATATCATCGAATCCGATTATAGATTTTCCGAGGAAGATTTGGAACTGCTGAGCATTTTGGCAGAACAGGCGGCAGTTGCCATTGAAAACGCTCGATCCTACGCCAAGGTTCAGGATTTATATTTAAATACCATCCGTGCCCTTACCCTGACCGTTGAAGCTCGGGAGAGCTATACCAAAGGTCATTCCCAGCGGGTCTCAGATTATGCCGTTGCCATCGCCCGAAAGTTGGGTCTCGCGAGAGACTTTATCGAAGTGCTACAATACGCGGGACTTTTGCATGATGTGGGCAAGATAACAATAGATGAAGGGGTACTGCTCAAACCCGGTGCTCTGACAGCCAAGGAGCGCGAAATAATCGAGACCCATCCACATGAGAGCGTGAGAATTCTTGAATCCATAATTTTCCTTAATCAGGTTATCCCCATCATCCGCCATCATCATGAGAGATACGATGGTCGAGGTTACGTGGATAAGCTGGGAGGAGAAAATATCCCCATCGGATCCCGCATATTGGCTGTGGCGGATGCCTTTGAGGCGATGACTTCGGAGCGTTCTTACAGACCCGCTTTGACTGTGGAGCAAGCCGTTGCTGAGCTTAAGAAGTGTTCAGGAACGCAATTCGATCCCAAAATAGTCGAAGTTTTCCTATCCATAATCGAATAGAAGTCCTTTGTGTGGAAATAAGTTTCCTCTTTCTCCCTCGACATTATATGTATCCGGGTGAAGAAGAATGATCAAGGAAAGGCTAAAGGATTTAATTTCTTTAAGCATAGAGAGGGCTAAAGCAGCTGGAGAACTCAAAATAGGTGAGGTTCCGGAGATTGTCCTCGAGCGACCGAAGGAGAAGATATTCGGTGATTGGGCCACAAATGTGGCCATGGTTCTGGCCAGCGAGGCGAAGCTCTCAAGCCTCGATATCGCTCGAACCATTCTCAAATACCTCGACGATAAGCAACATTTTCTCACAAAGGTCGAGGTCGCTGGAGGAGGATTCATCAATTTTTTCCTGAGTAATCGATGGCTATACGAGGTTCTCAAGGAAGTCGATGCTCTGGGAGAGGGATATGGACACTCCAATTTGGGTCAGGGACAGAAGGTGCAGATAGAATTCGTGAGCGCCAATCCGGTTGGTCCCATGCACGTGGGACACGGTCGTTGGGCTGCGGTGGGGGATACCTTAGCCAACATCATGGTCGCTTTGGGCTATGAAGTCACTCGTGAATTCTATATAAATGATTACGGGACTCAAATGAATGTCTTCGGAAAATCCGTGGCTGTTAGATATTATCAGCTCCTGGGAAGGGATATATCCTTCCCCGAGGATGGTTATCGGGGAGAATACATAAGGGATATCGCTCGAGAGATCATAGAAGAGGAGAGCGACAAATATCTTAATCTTTCGGAGGAAGAAAGAGAAGAGCTTTTCAGAGAGCGTGCTTACGTTCAGGTTTTAGAGCATATGAAGAAGGTCCTACATGATATGGGCGTGGACTTTGACGTATGGTTTTCCGAAAGCGATCTCCATCGATCTGGAGCGGTGAACATGACGGTTAGGGAGCTAAGGAAACGGGGCCATGTTTATGAGAGGGATGGAGCCCTGTGGCTTAGGACAACTACCTTTGGAGACGATAAGGATAGGGTATTGATACGAGAAAGCGGCGAGCCCACCTATTTCGCCGCCGATATAGCCTATCACAGGAACAAGTTTGAACGAGGTTTTGAAAAGGTCATAAACCTTTGGGGAGCGGATCATCATGGATATGTGCCCCGTATGAAGGCGGCGATAAAGGCCTTGGGATACCCCGAGGATGTTCTGGAGGTAATCATCGGTCAATTGGTCAATCTCTATAAAAGCGGCGAACCGGTGCGGATGTCCAAACGCACTGGGGAGATGGTGACCCTGGAGGAATTGCTCCAAGAAGTGGGAAGAGATGCTGCTCGCTACTTTTTCCTTACCAGAAGCACCGACAGTCCCTTGGATTTCGATATCGAGCTTGCTAAGAGGCAATCCACTGAGAATCCCGTATATTATGTGCAGTATGCCCATGCTCGTATCTGCAGCATAATGGATTTCGCCCGTGAGAAAGGAATAACCCCTTTACCCGCCAGTGAAGTTGACTTGGAACTTTTGGTTCATGAATCGGAATTGGACTTGATGCGTAAATTGGCGGAGTTTGGGGAAGTTGTGGAGAGAGCAGCGTTGCAATGTACGCCTCATATCTTAACCAGATATGCTGAGGATCTGGCCTCCCTTTTTCATGTCTTCTACACTCAATGTCGAGTGATAAGCGGGGATAGGGACTTGACCCAGGCAAGATTGACTTTAACTCGATGTACCCGGATAGTATTGCGAAACGTTCTAACCCTCCTGGGAGTCAGCGCGCCACGGAAAATGTAACCTGTATTATTAACAAGATGGGTTAACACTAGTCCAGATGTAACCATCGATGGGAAATGAGATTTGGGGCACATGTTTCCATCGCGGGCAAAATTTATCTCGCTGTTGACAGGGCAGCTAAAAGGGGCTGTCAAGCCATGCAGATTTTCTCCGGCAACCCCAGGAGTTGGCAAAGTCCGAAGATTCCAGAAGCGGATTTGGAGGAATTCAAAATTCGACGGGAGAAGGCCGAGATAGAACCCCTAATACTTCACCTCCCATATCTGGTTAACCTGGGTTCCCCCATTGAATCCGTTTATATCAAATCCATTGACCTAATGAGCGAGGCCACCCGCAGGGCGAGGCAACTCCAAGCGGCATATTTGATATTCCACGTTGGAAGTCACCGCGGTGCGGGCAAAGAAAATGGTCTTCTTGGAGTTAGCCGAGCTTTAGCTCACATACTGGAAAGAGACGATTTTAAAGGGCAAATTCTTCTTGAGAATACCGCGGGTCAAAAATATGCCCTCGGTTCAACATTTGAGGAGCTCAGGTTCATTTTAAGTGAGCTCAGTTGGAGTAATCGGATTGGAGTTTGCTTCGATACCTGCCATGGATTTGCCGCCGGGTACGATGTTTCCACCGAAGTTGGATTGGAAAGGACCCTTTCATCCTTCGATGAGATGGTGGGGTTGGAAAGATTGAAAGTCCTTCACGCCAATGATTGCAGGGCTCCTCTGGCATCTCGCATCGACCGACACGAGCACATTGGCTGGGGCTTTATTGGCTTGGAGGGATTCAAAGGAATTGTAAATCGCCCCGAGCTTAAGGGTTTGCCCTGTATCTTGGAGACACCAAGGATGACTTACGAGGACGATGTGAGGAATTTGTCTATCTTAAAGAGCCTGGTCAACCACAGGTAACAAGAATTGATGTTCTTTACTATTTTAATTTCCTATGTTAAACTGGGAAAATCCAAAATTAAGATGATGCGGGTGAGATTTAGTGGTTCTTCCGATAACGGCCAAGATCAATGAGAGAAATCATCTGGAGATCGGTGGTTGCGATACCGTAGAGCTCGCTCAGCGGTTTGGCACCCCTTTATTCGTTATGGACGAGGAGACCATTAGACGGAAGTGCCGCGAGTACCTCGGAGCCTTCACGAAGCGCTCAGAGAATGTTGAAATCATTTACGCTGGCAAAGCCCTCCTTTCTCTAGCCATGTGCCAGATAATCAAGGAAGAGGGACTTTCCCTCGATGTTTCCTCCGGAGGCGAGCTATACATCGCCATAAAGGCGAAATTTCCCCCAAAAAAGATATACATTCATGGAAACAACAAGACACCAGAGGAGCTAAATCTCGCTCTCGACCATGATGTGGGTTGCATCATTGTTGATAGTGAAAGTGAATTGGAATTACTGGATGAAATGGCTGTAAAGAAGGGAAAGAAGCCTCGCATCTTTCTTCGAATCACACCGGGTATTACGGTCACTACCCATAGCTATATCCAAACGGGTCAGGTGGATTCGAAATTCGGCTTTGGTCTGGTGAATGGCACTGCCCTCAATGCGGTGAAGAAGGCACTGGTCATGAAGAGTGTAAATCTAACGGGACTTCACACTCATATAGGTTCTCAAATCTTCGCCCTCCACTCCTATGCCAAAGCGATCGAACTCATCATGGAATTCGTGAAGCAGGTGTTGGACGAGACTGGATTCGAGGTTAGGGAGCTCAATGCCGGAGGCGGTTTGGGCATCAAATATGAAGCCACGGATGAACCTTCCACCATCGATGAGTATGCGGAGGTCATAGTGGGAGGTATTCGTGAGGAGGCAAAGAGGTTGGGTCTACCCATTCCCAAAATCATGATCGAGCCAGGACGTTCCATCGTGGGAAATGCCGGTGTGACATTGTATACCATCGGAACAATAAAGATGATACCAGGGGTAAGAACCTATATCTCTGTGGATGGTGGGATGTCCGATAACCTTCGCCCCATGCTTTACGATGCCGTCTACGAGGCAATAATCGCCAATAAAGCCAGTTCTAAGCCCTCGGTCAAAGTTACCATCGCTGGAAAACACTGCGAATCCGGGGATATCCTCATTAAGGATGCTATACTCCCTGAAGTGGAGGTAGGAGATATTTTGTGCACTCCGGCTACTGGCGCTTATGGTTATGTGATGGCCAACAACTACAATAAACAACCACGTCCTCCAGTGGTTTTGGTTAAGGACGGAAGGGCTAGGACGATAATCCGCCGAGAAACTTACGAGGATCTACTGAGGTTGGAAGAACTACTGTGAAATTAACTGCAATGTTCACGATACATTGGTAACACTTTAACCCTGGACATAACTCCGCTGCTGGAGTATTAATAAAGCTTTTTGCCAAACTAGTTTAAAATATAATTACTGTGAATCCTGAACGGTGAACTGAACTAACTAGTAAGAAGGGATGAGAGATGAAGAAAGAGATAAACATCGGTCTCCTCGGATTGGGAACTGTAGGCTCTGGTGTTTTTAAGGTTTTAACCACCCATAGAGAGAACTTTCGAAGCAAGGTCGGAGCGGAGTTGAAGATCAAAGCCATTTTAGAAAAGGATGTCTTAAAAGTGGAGGCTCTTGGGGCTATGAACCTGCTTGTCAAAGACGTCTCCTTGATTTTGAATGATCCCCAAATCGACATCGTGGTGGAGGTAATAGGAGGAATTGAACCCGCTAAAAGCTTCATTCTTCAAGCTATCCACAAAGGAAAACAAGTGGTAACCGCGAACAAGGAGCTTCTCGCCAATTATGGAGAGGAAATACTGGAAGCCGCTGATGGATGTGGCGTCGATGTTTATTTTGAAGCCAGTGTGGGTGGAGGAATTCCCATCATCCGACCCTTAAAAGAGTGCCTGGCGGGAAACAAGATATTGAAGGTGATGGGGGTGGTCAATGGCACTACCAATTTCATTCTGACTAAGATGGCGGAAGAAGGTCTTCCATTTGAGCAAGCATTGAAAGAGGCACAGCGAAGGGGATATGCGGAAAGAGATCCATCAGCGGATGTAGAAGGGCACGACGCTGCGGCGAAAATAGCCATTTTGGCTTCTATTGCTTTTAACAGTCGTGTGGTGGCTTCTGAAGTGTTTACCGAGGGAATCTCAAAGGTTTCTTTAAGCGATATCGCCTATGCACAGGAAATCGGCTATACCATAAAGTTAATCGCTCTAGCTAAGGAGGAAAATGGAGAGTTAGACGTGAGGGTCCATCCCACCATGATTCCTTTAAGTCACCCTCTTGCCGCTGTCAAAGGAGTATATAATGCTATTTTTGTAGAGGGTGATGCCGTAGGTGAGGTGATGTTCTTTGGACAAGGAGCGGGTTCTATGCCCGCAGCCTCCGCTGTGGTGGGGGATATAATCGATGCAGCTCGAAATCTTCAATATGGACGAGGCGGCATAATTGGATGTACCTGCTTTGAAAGCAAGAAAATTCGATCCATAGATGACATTGAGACCAGTTATTATCTGTTGATGAATGTTGTCGATAAACCCGGCGTGTTGGCCAAGATCGCCAAGGCTTTTGGAGATAATGATGTCAGTTTGGCAAGCGTCATTCAGAAAGGACCGAGGGGACCAAATGCAGAGCTCATGTTCATCACCCATCGAGTTCGAGAGAAAAACCTTCGAGCATCCCTAAGCGAAATAACCGAACTAGAGGTAGTAAATGAAATTTGCAACGTAATCAGAGTGGAGGGTCCTCGAGGTGGTTAGTTGGAGAGGAGTTATCGAAGAATATCGTGATTTTCTCCCCGTTACCGAGAAAACCCCCGTTTGCACTCTGCTGGAAGGAAACACCCCCCTCATTTACGCACAAGAACTAAGCGAGAATTTGGGTTTACGAATCTTCCTGAAGTACGAAGGTCTAAACCCCACAGGCTCCTTTAAAGATAGGGGAATGACCATGGCCATAAGCAAGGCACTGGAGGAGAAGGCCGTTGCGGTTATGTGTGCGTCAACGGGTAACACCTCGGCTTCAGCCGCGGCTTATGCAGCCAAAGGGGGACTTAAGTGCATTGTGGTCATACCCGAAGGGAAAATAGCTTTGGGAAAGCTAGCCCAGGCATTGGTACATGGTGCCAAGGTGGTAGCCATAGGAGGAAATTTTGATAGTGCCCTCAAAATTGTTCGAGAAATAACCGGTAAACATCCCATAACTTTGGTCAATTCTTTAAATCCCTATCGTCTTGAGGGGCAGAAAACCGGCGCTTTTGAAATCTGCGATGTCCTAGGCGAAGCCCCAGATTATCTTGCCATTCCCGTGGGAAATGCGGGAAACATCACCGCCTATTGGATGGGTTTCCGGGATTATTTTAAAGCTGGAAGGATCAAGAGGCTTCCCAAGATGATCGGTTTTCAGGCTGAAGGGGCAGCTCCGATTGTTAGGGGTTATCCCATAGAAAAACCGGAGACGATCGCCACAGCGATCAGAATTGGAAATCCAGCCAGGTGGAAAGAGGCCGTGGAAGCCGCATCCTCTTCCGGCGGGTGGATAGAGATGGTTAGCGACGATGAGATACTTTCTGCCTACCAAATACTCGCCTCCGAACAGGGTATATTTGTGGAGCCCGCCTCGGCGGCATCGCTGGCTGGGGTGAGAAAGTTCACCAAGCTTGGAAGGATCGAGTCGGGGGCAACTGTAGTTTGCATTCTGACGGGACATGGTCTTAAGGATCCAGATGTTGCCGTAAAGGTGGGTGGGGAAATAGTCGAGGCTGAAGCGACAACCGAGGCGGTCAAAAAAATCATCCTCTAAATAAGCGAGAGGGATGAGGGAGAAATCTGGCTAGAGGATAACTCCTATAGCAGCTATCCATGTTGAGAAAGGAGATTGTGGGGAAAGGGATTGGGTATGAAATATGTGGTGCTCGTGCCCGATGGGGCGGGCGATTATCCCCTAAAGGAACTGAATGGTAAGACACCCTTACAGGCTGCCAAAACTCCAAATATGGATTTTTTAGCCAGAAATGGGGTAACTGGGATCGTGAGGACGATACCCCATGGTATGGATCCCGGAAGTGACGTGGCTAATCTCTCTCTCCTCGGTTACGATCCCGTTAAATATTATACGGGTAGAGGTCCTCTGGAAGCCGCCAGTCGCGGCATTCCTCTACGAGAGGATGAAATGGCTTTCAGATGCAATTTGGTCACCGCCGATGCTGTTTTGGAGGATTACAGCGCTGGTCACATCTCGACTGAAGAGGCCAAAATTTTAATCGAATCAATTGATAATGAACTCGCCGGCGTAGGTATCCATTTTTACTCGGGTGTGAGTTACCGCCATTTAGTGGTAATTAAAGGTGATTTTTCGTCCGCGAGGTGTGTGCCTCCTCATGACATCGTGGGTCAATCAATTGAGGAAAATATGCCTCATGGTCCCGGGGCAGATATTTTAAGGGAGCTGATGATGGCATCCCGCGAGATTCTGGAGGATCACCCAATCAATGAGAAGCGAAAAAGATTGGGAAAAAATCCGGCCAATATGATATGGTTGTGGGGACAGGGGAAAGCCCCCTCGATGCCAACCTTTGTCCATAAGTTTGGCATCCGGGGTTGTGTCATCTCCGCAGTTGATTTAATCAAAGGAATTGCCAACTACGCTGGTCTTAAGGCCATTGAAGTTCCAGGAGCAACTGGTTATTTTGATACGGATTATCTGGCGAAAGCGGAATATGCTCTCGAGGCTTTAAAAGAAGACGATTTTGTATTCGTCCACGTCGAGGCACCCGATGAAGCTGGTCATGCCCGGAACATCGAAATCAAAATAAAGACCATCGAGGATTTCGACGCCAAGCTTGTGGGGACGATATTGAAGGACTTAAAGAATTATGGGGACCATAAGATTTTGTTGGCAACGGATCACCTCACACCCATAGCGGTCGGGACACACGTTGCCGACCCTGTCCCCTTTGCCATTTATTCAGCGACTGATCAAAGGGATGAAATGGACCAATTTTACGAGTTTCCAGTGCGGAAGAGTTCGCTCTATATAAACGAGGGCCATCGTTTGATGAACCTATTCATAGGAGGTGGTGTTATTTGAAAATAGCTCAGATTGCTCCCGTTTGGGAACGTGTTCCCCCCATCAAGTATGGAGGAACAGAACTCATCGTTTATTTGCTTACCGAGGAACTCGTACGTAGAGGATACGATGTCACGCTATTCGCCACGGGGGATTCCATCACCTCTGCCAGGCTTGAGTCGGTTTATCCTAAGGCACCTTCTAGAGAGTTACTCGGACATCCCGTTCCCGATCTCCTCCATGTGACCGTGGCGTATAAAAGAGCATCTGAATTTGATATAATCCACAATCACGCTGGCTATTCTGGTGTTGCTTTGGCTAATTTCGTCAGTCCTCCCGTACTCACCACCCTCCATGGGATATTCACGGAGATTAATATCCCCTTTTATCGAACCTTTAAGGATGCGGTATATTACAATTCCATCAGTGAGGCTCAGAGAAAAGTTTTGCCCGAACTGAACTACATCGGAACGGTCTATAATGCCATCGATGTTCCCTCATTTCCCTTTAGCGAGAGGAAGAAGGATTATTATATCTATATAAGTAGGATGTCGCCACTCAAAGCTCCGCATTTAGCCGTGGAAGTGGCTCGAAAGGCGGGTATAAAGCTGATAATGGCGGGCAAAATTGATCCCGGAAAGGATATGGTTTACTTCGAGGAAAAGGTGAAACCCTACATTGACGGAGATCAAATTAAATTCCTGGGGGAGATAACAGAGGATGAAAAGAAGGAACTCTTGAAGTACGCTAAGGGATTTGTATTTTCCTTGCAGTGGCCTGAACCCTTTGGTTTGGTGATGGCGGAAGCAATGGCTTGCGGCACACCGGTGATCGCCTTCCCCTTTGGATCGGTACCGGAAGTTGTGATGGACAAGGAAACCGGATTTATCGTAAACACGCTGGATGAGATGGGGGAAGCCGTGGCCAAGGTGGATCAAATCGACCCCTTAAAATGCCGGCGGTATGTGGAGGAGAGATTTTCCGTCTCCCGGATGGTTGATGATTATGAATCAATTTATCGCAAGATGCTGAGCAAAAAATGATGGACGAAGGGCGAAGGATTGACTGAGGAAAAAAATTGGGTAAAATAATAAGCGAGTTTATTCTCTCCTTTTCGACCACCGATGGAAGGTCAATTAATTCCATAGCTCCGAATCGATCCAAATGTTTAAGGATTCAAGTACCCGCACCTTTAATTTTCGATTTCCTGGGGGTCGTAGATGGCTAAAAAATCAAATCGGAATCTGGTTATCCTTGCGCATATCTCCGATCTTCACGCCGGATCACAGTATTTCATCTCAAATCTCATGAATCGAACGATGGAAGAGCTCAACCAGTTAAGCCCGTCAGCGGTCATTGCCACAGGTGATTTAACGGATGAGGGACTTCGGCAGGAATACAAGACAATAAGAGCCTTTTTGGATCTACTTAAGTGCAATAATCTGGTCACCGTTCCCGGTAATCATGATTCAAGGAATGTGGGATATCTGCATTTTGAGGAGCTTTTTGGATCTCGAAATAGCGTGTTGCAGGTCGATGGAGTGACCATCGTTGGTGTCGATTCCAGCGAGCCGGATCTGGATAGTGGTCGCGTTGGTCGTGAGAAATATCGGTGGATAATAGATACATTCGAAAATTCAGGAGAGTTTAAGGTCTTCGCATTACATCACCATCTACTGCCAGTGCCTGGAACTGGGAGGGAAAGGAATATAATCTACGATGCCGGCGATCTGCTGGAGGTACTCCTTCGCGCAAATGTGGATTTGGTTCTCTGTGGACACAAGCACGTCCCCCACGTTTGGCGCCTCGAAAATTTGGTAGTGGTAAATGCCGGAACGGCTTGTTCTTTGAGATTAAGAGGTCACAATAAACCCTGTTATAACGTGGTAGAAATTGGTCCCGAGAATGTACGTATATATCGGAAGTACCCCTTTGGAGGCCAGGAGCTCACCGTGGAATTTTCCATCATGGAAAAGATGTATTGCAAATGGAAAAGGGTGAATTCTGAATAAGCGTTCGAGGTGAATCGCGATAAGCAGAGTCATTGCTCTCATTGACGGAGAGCATTACTTGCCCGTTATCCAGGCAGGTTTAGAAAGTATAAGGAATCAAGGTCACGAGCTTCTAGCTGCGGTGTTCGTTGGGGGAACGGAAAAGGTAATCAACGGAAGTGATTTGGGTTTCCTGAAGCTCCCAATCATTTTGAACTCCGATCCCTCTCTGGGCATAAAACAGGCTTTAGAGGAGTATAAGCCCGATTTGATAATCGATCTAAGCGACGAACCTGTGGTGGGCTACAAAGAACGCTTTAAGTTTGCAAGCATCGCATTGATCGCTGGCGTCTCCTATGTTGGATCGGATTTTCGGTTCGACCCACCGAGATTTTATGATGTAGCGCAAAAGCCATCCATTTCGGTGATTGGTACAGGCAAGCGAGTGGGAAAGACCGCTATTTCGGCTCATTTTGCTCGGGTGCTTTCGAAGGCGGGGTTCTCCCCCTGTGTGGTTGCCATGGGAAGGGGAGGGCCCCAGGAGCCAGAGGTCGTCCACGGAGAAAACATCGAGATGACACCGGAATTTTTGCTCGAAGTTAGTCAGAAGGGGAAACACGCCGCCTCGGATCATTACGAAGATGCGCTAATGAGCAGGATTTTGACGGTTGGATGTCGAAGATGCGGAGGTGGAATGGCCGGGGCTCCCTTCATCTCCAACGTTTTGGCAGGAGCCGAGTTAGCCAATGAGCTTGAATCCGATATAATAATATTTGAAGGTAGTGGAGCAGCCCTTCCCCCCATAAAGACCGATTCTTGCCTAGTTACCATAGGTGCTCATCAGCCAATCGACTATATATCGGGTTATTTCGGGACTTTCAGGCTCTACTTATCCGACTTAGCTGTCCTTACGATGTGCGAAGAGCCAATGGCCAGCGAGGAGAAAATAAATCTTGTAGACCAGGCTGTGAGATGCGAAAACCCCGATCTTAAGGTGGTTCACACTCGATTCAGACCCCATCCTTTGAAATCCATCGAGGGCAAGGGAGTTTTTCTGACAACCACGGCTACATCGAGCATGAATGAGAGTCTTAAGAATTATCTGGAGAGGGAGTTCCACTGCCGTGTAGTGGGCATAAGCAATAACCTCTCCAACAGAGAGTTGCTTCGGAAAGATATGCTCAAACATAAGGGGAAGTTCACCACCTTACTTACTGAACTCAAAGCTGCCTCCGTGGATGTGGTCACCAGTATGGGATTGAGTTTTGGTGCAGAGGTCATTTACGCTGACAATGTGCCCATTACCGTGGGGGGAGATGGAGACCTAAATGATCTATCATTAGAGTTAGCACATAAGGCTGTTGATAATTTCAAAAGGAGGCGAGGAAGAATTAGCCATGGTTAAAGGGTTTGAGTTCTATAATAAGCGCATAGTCATAAGTGATGACAAGCATGGGCTTCCCTATTCAAAGGGGCTCATGGCTTCCTCCATTATGGCTACTGGAGTTCCTCCCCGCAAAGCTTACTTTGTGGCGAAACTCATTGAGGACCATCTCAGGGAAAATCGATGTTTTTCCGTTAGTATAGATGAGCTCCGTTCCATCACCGCACATCTCTTAAGGGAGCGTATAGGTGAGGAATACGCGGGGAAATACCTCAAGTGGCAGTCTTTGGGCAAGCTCGATAAGCCACTCATCATTCTCATAGGAGGAACCACGGGTGTGGGGAAATCGACCATCGCCACGGAAATAGCTCACAGGTTGGGGATTACCCGCATCGTCTCCACCGATGCCATCCGAGAGGTCATGCGGGTGGTATTATCCAAGGAGCTTATGCCCGCTCTGTATGAATCCTCCTTCAGCGCTTGGCAATCTCTCCGAGTGCCCCTTCCAAGTGCTTCTGATCCCGTGATCATCGGCTTTCGCGAGCAAACGGTAGCTGTAACCGTGGGAGTAAAAGCCATAATTGAGAGAGCCATAAGAGAGGGATTGAACATGGTAATTGAGGGCATTCACATTGCACCCGGCTTTCTGGATGCCGAATACTTCAAAAATGCCTTCGTCGTCCATATTATCATCGCCGTGGAGGATGAGGACCTCCACAGGAGCCACTTTTACATCCGGGAGATAGAGACCGAGGGCTTCCGTCCCTTTGAAAGATATAGGGCAAATTTCGGAAATATCCGCAAGATTGGAGAGTACATTGAAGAACTAGCCAAACAGCATAACACCCCCATCATCTCAAGTCGTAATTTGGATAGCACGGTCTCGGAGGTACTGGAAGTGATCATCAATAAAGTTATAGTTCCCGAAAGATTTAAGGAGAAAGTGGCGGAGTGAAGATATTCATCGATACCGCGAACATTGAACATATCCGCGAGGTCAATTCTTGGGGGATTTTAAGTGGTGTGACCACCAACCCTTCCTTATGTGCCCGGGAGGGGAAAGAGTTTCGTTCCTCGATCAAGGAGATTTGTGAGATTGTGGACGGTCCGGTGAGTGCTGAAGCGGTGAGCATGGAAAGGGAGGGAATAGTGAAAGAAGCAAGGGAATTGGCGAGAATAGCGGAGAATGTGGTCGTTAAAATCCCCATGATGACGGAGGGACTCGCGGCCACCAGGGTGTTGGCAAATGAAGGTGTAAAGGTCAACATGACCTTGATCTTCTCGGTTAATCAAGCTTTGCTCGCCGCTCAGGTTGGCGCGACATATATAAGCCCCTTCATTGGACGTCTAGACGATATCGGTCAGGATGGAATGGGAGTGCTCTCCGACATCGTCTTAGTTTATGACAATTATGGCATAGAAACCCAAGTGATCGCCGCGAGCATCAGACATCCCATGCACGTCGTCCGAGCCGCTCAAATCGGGGTGGATATCGCTACCGTTCCTTATGAAGTGCTTAAAGCGATGATTAAACATCCTCTGACGGATAAGGGCATCGCGAAATTTCTTGAGGATTGGGAGAAACTAAAAAAATCCGTTCACCGTTATTAGTTCACCGTTCACTGAAATTTAAAGTGATGTCATGAAAAGACTAGCCCCCTTTCAAACCTCCTGATATAAAGGAGGAAAAACAAAGAAAGGAGGCAGTCATGTTATATGTTGGTTTAGACCAACACAAGAAACACTCATATTTTACCGCCCGACATTTGATGGCGGGCAAACCGGAGGACCTAATGTGCCTTTAAAGCACGCATAGATGTATGGTTTAAAAACTAAAGGTTTCACCAATCAAACTCCTTTAAGGGGGTTTGGACTTGACAAAGTTAGTCTTTTCATAGATGGAAAATTAAAAATACATCTAAATATTCAACTAATAACATCCGATGTAACTACTAACCATCTCCATTTGACTATAGACCATCGCTTGATAACGAGTTATGGGATTTTTACATTTTGCATTCACCTTGGATAAATAGCACGGAATGTAAAAGGAAATCTCTTTGAGCAGATTATGTCTAGGACACAATGAGTTGAATTTAACCATCAACGAATAACCATCAACGAATAACCGGTTTTTGGGGGAAGGTGTATAAAATGGAAAAGACGACATTGGACAGGGCAACTCTTGAGGAGAAGAAATTAAGCGAACTTCAGCCAATCGCTTCTGAGCTGGGTATCGCGGGTTCCAAAAGGATGAAGAAACAAGAACTGATCATGGCCATCCTAAAGACCCAGACGGAGGAGGAAGGTCTCCTATTTAGGAAGGGAATCCTCGATATCCTTCCCGAGGGATATGGCTTCTTGAGGACTCAAGGATATCTTCCTGGCGAGAGCGATATCTACGTTTCTCTCTCCCAAATCCGGAGATTCAATCTACGCCGAGGAGATGAGGTTGCCGGGCAGGTTAGGCCACCCAAGGATAACGAGAAATACTACGCTCTGCTTAAAATCGAGGTGGTGAATGGAGAGGATCCGGAAATAGCCCGGACGAGAACATACTTTGAGGCGCTTACCCCCATTTATCCCAATGAGAGATTCAAATTGGAAACTGTGCCCAAAGAGATAACTCCTCGAATCATGGATTTGATTGCTCCCATAGGAAAGGGACAGAGGGGGCTCATCGTATCTCCACCAAAGGCTGGAAAAACTACCATCCTCAAGCAGGTCGCCAATAGCATCACTACCAACAATCCAGAGGTTCACCTGATCGTGCTTCTGGTGGATGAGCGTCCGGAAGAGGTAACGGATATGGAGCGTTCGGTGAAGGGGGAGGTAGTGAGCTCAACCTTTGATCAACCATCGGAGAATCATATTCAGGTTTCTGAACTCGTTTTGGAGAGAGCAAAACGCTTGGTGGAACACCGCAAGGATGTGGTCATCCTCCTGGATAGCATCACTCGAATGGCGAGGGCTTATAATCTGACGGTCCCACCGAGTGGGAGAATTCTATCCGGTGGTGTAGATTCAACCGCCCTTTATCCACCGAAAAGATTCTTTGGATCGGCTCGAAATATCGAGGAGGGAGGGAGTCTGACCATAATAGCCACGACTCTTGTGGAGACGGGAAGTAGGATGGATGAAGTGATCTATGAAGAATTTAAGGGAACTGGAAATATGGAGATACATTTGGATAGAAAACTTGCCGATAAACGTATTTTCCCCGCGGTGGACATCGAGAAATCGGGGACCAGGAAGGAAGAGCTCCTTTTGCCCTCCGATGAAGCTCAATTGATCTGGAAACTTCGCAGAGTTTTGCATGCTCTGGATCCTTCTGCAGCCATTGAGCTCCTCATCGACAAAATCAAGGAGACGAGGTCGAATAAAGACTTCCTCATGCAAATTCAGAAAGCTCCCATCCAGGAGTATTAACCTCCACCATCAATGACAAATTCACCCATGACCCATGACTTTTTATATTTATATCTTCCTGTCAAATGTCGAATAAATATTGGGGAGAATGCTTAATGGAAAAGCTCCAAATAGGGGGACAGGCAGTCCTCGAAGGCGTCATGATGAGGGGCAGAAATCACTGGGTTGTGGCCATCCGGAAATCGAATAAAGAGATCGTGGTGGAGGAAAGGAAGATAAATTCGCTTTCAAAACGTTTCCCCTTTCTTAATTATTTCATCCTTAGAGGAGTGCTTGTTTTAATCGAGACCATCATTCTGGCCATACAGGCCTTAAGTCTCTCCGCCCAGGAAGTGGAGGAGGAGGTAGAGATCACCACTAAGGAGATGGTCTTTACCATATCGCTCGCCATGGTATTGGGTGTAGTTCTTTTTGTTGTCCTTCCCGCTTGGATGGCCAAACTCCTTGAAGGATTTGTGAGTGGTCCGCTGACCCTTAGCATTATAGAAGGTCTGATTAGGATAATCATCTTCATTGGATATTTATTCGCCATCTCAAGGATGAAGGATATCTCCCGCGTTTTTGAATACCATGGAGCTGAACATAAGGTCATTCGAGCGTATGAGTCAGGAGACGAACTTTCTCCCGAGGCTACTTCAAAATATAGTACCTTACATGTAAGTTGTGGAACTAGCTTTTTGCTGGTTGTTATGGTTTTAGTCATCTTCGTCTTCGCTCTCTTGGGAAGTCCGCCCCTTTTAATCAGGATTTTGGCGCGTTTACCCCTTATACCCTTGGTCGCTGGCGTTTCTTATGAGATAATTAAAGTGGCTCGTAAATACCAGGATTCGAATTTTGTGAGGTTTTTGATGATACCCGGGCTTTTATTGCAAAAAATGACCACGAGGGAACCCTCGATAGATCAATTGGAGGTAGCCATCCATTCTTTGAAAACACTTTTATCTTTGGAAATGTCCGAGGGCACCGAAGAGGTGGAAGTACTCCCCTAAAAAGTTGAGAAGCTCGGAAGCTCCGAAGCTCCGGAAAAGCTTTCAGAGCCTCTGAGCCCCAGAGCTTCTGAGCTATTTAGATGGGTGATTGGAATGTTGGATAAACTTAATGAAATCGAAGAAAGATACGAGGAGCTAACCAAAAAGCTCAGTGATCCGGAGGTTCTCTCCGATCCAGGGGAATATCGGGAGTACGCAAAAGCTCATGCTGAACTCTCTCCCCTTGTCAGTAAGATAAAGGAATATAAGAAAGTTCTCGTGAGCATTGATGAAGCCAAAGAGATGCTTCAAGAAAAGCAAGACCCTGAGATGGAACAATTCCTCCACAGCGAGTTGCACTCCCTCGATCATAAAAAGGGCAAGTTAGAGGAAGAGCTCAAGGAGATGATGATTGCAAGAGACCCCAATGATGAGAAGGATGTGATCGTGGAGATTAGAGCGGGAGCCGGTGGAGAGGAGGCGAGCCTGTTTGCAGCTGACCTATATAGGATGTACCTCCGATATGCAGATGGCAAGAGCTGGGCCACACAGGTTTTGAGTGGTAGTCCATCGGATATGGGTGGTTTCAAAGAGATAATTTTTGAGGTTAAGGGCAAAGGTGCATATGGCAAGCTTAAATACGAATCTGGAGTACATCGAGTTCAAAGAATACCCGTCACCGAGTCTGGAGGGCGCATTCATACCTCGACGGCAACGGTGGCTGTGCTTTCCGAACCCGAAGAGGTGGAAGTGGAGATCAATCCCAACGATCTACGGGTCGATGTTTTCCGCTCCAGCGGTCCGGGAGGTCAGTCGGTAAATACGACCGATTCAGCGGTGCGGATCACTCACCTTCCCACGGGTATGGTGGTTTCCTGTCAAGAGGAGCGCTCACAGCTTCAAAATAGGGAACGGGCTATGCGTATCCTGAGAGCCCGTCTGTACGATAAATTTCGAGAGGAGCAGCAGGCTGAAATCGCTGAGGCAAGAAGAGTTCAGATAGGTACTGGGGATAGAAGCGAGCGGATAAGGACGTATAATTTTCCTCAAGGTAGGGTGACCGATCACCGTATCGGTCTTACGATTTATGATCTCGACTCCATATTGGAGGGAGATCTGGATCGATTCATTCAAGCCCTGGCCGCTGCCGATAGGACAGAGAGATTGAAGCAAGTAATATAAGAGGGATACATGATACAAGATCCACGATACAAGACACAAGATAAAAAATACTTTAACGCGCATCCTGAATCCTGCATCCTGGGTCCAAATTGTGAATCCTGCATCCTGAATCCTGCATCGTCTTTAATGATTAGGGATGCCTTAAAATTGGTCGATTCACATTTGAAGAAACACGGTGTGGAGGGCGCGCATTTAGAGGCGGAGCTCCTACTTCGGCACATTTTGAACCTGTCTCGGGCTGATCTCTATCTGTACCCTGATCGATTCCTCACCTATCGGGAAAAAGCATTTCTTCGTAAAGCAATTCAACATAGAGTCCAGGGGATGCCCATTCAATACATCATCGGTTGGCAGGCTTTTCGCCATTTGAACTTGAGGATTAAACCCGGTGTTTTCATCCCAAGACCTGAAACGGAGCTGTTGGTCGAGCAGGTGATCGATGTAGCAAAATCAATGGTAAAACCACTTACCATTGTAGATGTGGGTACTGGAAGTGGAGCCATTGCCTTGAGCATCGCTCGTGAAGTACCTCAAACCCGTGTTTATGCTCTGGATATTTCCGAGCGAGCACTCAAATTGGCGGAGGAAAATGCGCGCTTGCACAACTTGGAAGACAAAATAATCTTTGTGAGAAGCGAGTTGTTTGAAAATTTGGATCCAAATTTATTGGAGGAAGTGGACATAATAGTCTCCAACCCCCCTTATATCCGTGAGAAGGAGATAAAGGAACTTCCCAGGGAGATTCGCGATTTCGAACCCCGACCCGCTTTAAGTGGAGGGATCGATGGTCTTAAGGTTCATAAACGAATCATCGCCGATTCCCCGAGATATCTCCGGGGAGGGGGATTTTTGATTCTTGAGGTGGGATTCGACCAGGCTCAAAAGGTTTCAGAAATTCTTCATGGTTCCGGAAATTTCGAAGACATTCGGGTTTTAAGGGATTACTCGGGGATGGATAGAATCGTTTCCGCGGTAAAACAAATAGCCAGGCACCCGTAAAGGGGCATAATTAATGTGACCTTTAACAGTTAGTAATACCTTATCCATTGTGATAAGGTATTTTCTTATTGGACTTAGCTCAGCAAATTTTTTTAGATAAATCAAAGTTGTATAAATACTATGTTGTTACCATTTTTCATCTTTAATTTTTCATTAAAAGATGTGCCCTAGATATAAATAGAGTGATCTCGAATTATTAAGTGTGAATTATGTCATGCTATATTAAAAGATATGAAGTCTAAATTGTGTGAGCTCTACAAACTCAATTTTTGTCGAAGTACAGTTATTGGGGATTGGGATGAAGACCGAGCTAATAAGAGTGGATGCTCATAGCCCCGATAAATCAATCATTGGGAGAGCAGCTGAGCTGATAAGGGAGGGAAAACTCGTTGCCTTCCCCACGGAGACGGTATACGGTCTGGGGGCAAATGCTCTGGATTCCAATGCTGTGGGGAGGATTTTTGAGGTCAAGGGAAGATCCTTCAGCAAGCCTCTCGCCATATGTATATCCAACTTCAAGCAATTGAATTTGATTGTAAGAGAGGTGACGCCGATTGCTAAAAAACTGATGGAAAAATTTTGGCCTGGACCTTTAACTTTGATCCTCCTCAAAGCCGGTATCATCCCATCCTCGGTGACCTGTGGTGCGGAGACCTTGGGTATCAGATTTCCCGATAATAGGATCGCTCTGGAGGTCATCGAATGTGCCAATACCCCTATTGCTCTTACCAGTGCCAATTTATCAGGTCACCCAAGTCCAAGGACCGCTCAAGAGGTACTGGCTGATTTGGGAGGGAGGATTGATTTAATATTGGATGGAGGACCCACTAGAATTGGCGTGGCATCAACGGTTTTAGATTTAACCATTATGCCTCCTCGAATTTTACGCAAGGGAGCCATCGACATTCAGGGGATAAACGAGGTTTTAAAAGAAGCTGGATTCGAAAGGCAGGAAAATTCCCATTAGAGGTTGAATATTTGAGTTGGGGTTCAGTCATGAGTGTAAAGATTTTATTCGTATGCAGTGGAAATACATGCCGAAGCAATATGGCCGAGGCTTTATTTAAACGATTGCTTTGGGAGAGGTTGGGAGAAGAATCCTTTGACCGCTGTAAAGAGGTGAGATAGTGAAAATAGTTATTGGTGGAGACCACGCTGGGTATGCGCTCAAGGAGAAGTTGAAGAAATTCTTGGGTGAAAAGGGCATACAGGTTACCGATATTGGAACGAATGGCTTGGAATCAGTGGATTACCCGGATTATGCGGAGAAGGCTGCAAGCTTGGTCGCCAGTGGAGAATACACTTATGGAATTTTGGTTTGTGGCACTGGGAATGGAATGGCCATGGCGGCGAATAAAATTCCGGGAATTCGAGCTGCCGTTTGTAATGATTTATATTCTGCAAGGTGCAGCAGGGAGCACAATGACGCCAATATCCTTGCACTTGGGGCTTGGATCATAGGCTGCGAGCTCGCAAAGGATATAATAAACATCTGGCTAAACACGCAGTTTTTAGGAGATCGCCATGCCCATCGTATCAAAAAGATCACCAATATCGAGAAGAGGATGAAAATTAGAGATTAGGGGGAAAGTGGATGAGTGTCATACGAAGAATCGACCCCGAAGTTGCCAAGGCATTGGCGGATGAGCTCGATCGCCAGAGAAATACCATCCAGCTTATCGCCTCCGAGAATTACGCAAGCCTTGCGGTTCTTGCTACTCAGGGTTCTGTTATGACCAATAAATATGCTGAAGGATATCCAAAGAGGAGGTATTATGGAGGCTGCCAATATGTCGATGTTGCTGAGGACTTAGCTCGGGAGCGTGCAAAATTACTTTTCAATGCGGAGCACGTCAACGTTCAACCACATTCGGGGTCACAAGCCAATATGGTTATCTACTTCACCGCCCTTGAAGTGGGAGATACCGTATTGGGATTGGAACTTACCCATGGTGGACATCTGACCATGGGGAGTCCGGTGAGCTTCTCCGGTAAACTCTATAATTTTATTCTTTATGGAGTGAATCGGGAAACGGAGATGTTCGACTACGATGAGATCCGCTCTCTGGCCAAAAAACATCGACCAAAAATGATCGTCACCGGAGCCAGCGCTTACCCTCGAATTATCGATTTCGCCGCTTTTAGGGAGATAGCCGATGAAGTGGGAGCTTTCCTCATGGCCGACATAGCTCACATCGCTGGACTCGTCGCCGCTGGTGTACACCCGAGTCCTCTTCCCCATGCTGAATTTGTGGGAATGACTACCCATAAGACCCTTCGAGGTCCACGCGGGGGAATGGTTCTGTGCAAGAGGGAATGGGCAGAAGCCATAGATAAGGCGGTTTTTCCAGAGACCCAAGGTGGACCCTTGATGCACGTGATTGCAGCAAAAGCGGTGGCATTTAAAGAGGCCTTAACGATTGAGTTCAAGGAGTATCAAAGGCAGGTCGTCAAAAATTGTAAGGTACTTGCGGAGACTCTTCAGGAGAAGGGTTTTAGATTGGTCTCCGGTGGGACCGATAATCACCTTTGTTTGGTCGACCTCACGAATAGGGAAATCACTGGTCGGGATGCCGAACTGGCTCTTGATGCCGTGGGCATAACGGTGAACAAAAATACAATCCCCTTTGAAACCAGGGGTCCCTTTATTACCAGTGGGATCAGAATAGGAACCCCAGCCATGACCACTCGAGGCGTAAAGGAAGAGGGAATGAGAAGAATAGGTACTTTGATTGCCAAGGTTTTGGACAATATTGGCAAGGAGAGTGTGTGTAAGCAGGTTCGAGCCGAAGTAAGAGAGCTCTGTCAGAACTTTCCGCTCTATCCAGAATTGGAGGAGAATTAATGACCATCGAAGGACGAGGGACGAAGGGCGAAGGTCGAAAGTCAATGGTCGAGTATCCAAAGTTGACTACGCTGAAGGCGCAAGGGAGACCTTCGTGGGATGAGTATTTCCTGAAGATAACCGAGCTCGTTTCCCATCGCTCTACGTGCTTAAGGAGACAAACGGGTGCCCTTCTTGTAAAGGATAAAAGGATATTGGCCACAGGATACAATGGAGCCCCCACGGGACTTAAGCATTGCGCCGAGGTCGGATGTCTTAGGGAAAGACAGGGTATCTCATCTGGTGAAAGACATGAATTATGCCGCGGGTTGCATGCGGAACAAAATGTCATCATACAGGCGGCTCTTCACGGAATAGAGATCAAGGGATCAACCCTTTATTGTACCCATCAACCCTGTGTTCTCTGTGCTAAAATGGTCATCAATGCCGGTATAAAGAGAATTTTATTCAAGGGTGGATATCCCGACCCTTTGGCTGAAAGTATTTTACGCGAGGCAAAAGTGGAATTGATTCATTTTGAAGGTTCTTACTGTGAACTGTGAACGGTAAACCATGACCGACTTATAAACTATCGACTAGATTTGGAAGTGCTGCCCGTGCGGGATTACCTACTCGCCTTTGCGGCGGCTATGGTAGTAGCCTATTTTATAACACCCCTCGTTGAGATCTTTGCCGTCAAAGCAGGGGTTGTTGATGTACCATCTGAAAGAAAGGTACATCCCGAACCAACTCCTATGCTGGGCGGTATCGCCATCTATCTCGCTTTTCTGCTCACACTCATCTGGTTTGTGGTCATCGAACAAGAGCTGGCGGGAATCCTTTTGGGTGGCACTTTGATGTTGATCCTGGGAATAATCGACGATATCTGGGATCTATCTCCTAAGGTAAAATTCTTAGGCCAGCTCCTTGCAGCCTCAATCCTTCTTTTCTACGGAATACAAATTGAATTCGTGGGTAATCCCCTTGGAGGATTGATCTATCTGGGGGGATGGTCCATACCTCTCACTCTGTTCTGGGTTGTAGGTCTCACGAATACTGTGAATTTCATCGATGGCCTGGATGGTTTAGCCGCTGGTGTATGCGGAATAGCTCTGCTTACCCTCTCTTTCTCCGCTCATCAAACTGGTCATATAGATATAGCATTTATCTGCCTCATTTTGGCTGGAAGCGCCCTTGGTTTTTTGAAGCACAATTTCAATCCAGCCAGAATCTTCATGGGGGACTCAGGGAGCATGTTTTTGGGATTCATGCTTGGGGCCATCACAGTGCAGGGTGTGATGAAAAGCATCGCAGCCATAGCTCTTTTGGTCCCCCTTGTGGTTATGGGTGTCCCAATTTTTGACGCTGCCTTTGCCATCTTCAGGAGGTATAAAAATAAGCAACCGCTAACGCAGGCGGATGATGGTCATATCCACCATCGATTACTCCGCCGGGGATTTAGCCACAGACAAACCGTAGTCATCCTTTACCTCTGGTGTTTTATGCTCAGTGCCGCGGCTCTCGCTCTGAGGTTTGCTTCTTCCCAGGTCAAGATAGTTGTCTTTGTGTGTTTGGCTATCTTAAGCTTCTTTTTTGAGCGCTACATAGGCATATTTGATGAATTTAGAGGAAAAATAGGGAGGAAATGACACCGACGTAGAAATGCATATAGTAATTTACAAGGTAAATCGTTGAACTCAAGGAGGAGGTAAAGTAATGGAAAGCTTCATCATCAGAGGTAGCAATAGACTGGTTGGTAACGTAACCATAAGTGGGGCTAAAAATTCTGCCCTCAAACTCATGGCCGCCTCTCTACTGAGTGAGGATGTGAGCGTACTTCGGAATGTCCCCAAGATAAAGGATGTTTATACCATGGCCCAAGTTCTTGAGGTATTAGGAGTTGGAGTGGATTTAAGCCAGGGGGATCAGGTTATCATCAGACCGGGTTCGCACCTTGAGTGTGAAGCTCCATATGAACTAGTGAGTCAGATGCGAGCTTCAATCATCGTTTTAGGACCCCTCCTTGCTCGGCTTGGTAGAGCTAGAGTAGCTATGCCCGGGGGTTGCAACATCGGTTCCAGAAAGATCGATCTTCACATTAGGGGATTGGAAACCCTGGGTGCCCAGATAGAGATGGGGCACGGCTATTTAGAAGCACGGTCCAGTGAGCTCAGAGGAAGGCTAATTCCACTCGATTTTCCAAGCGTGGGTGCGACTGAAAATCTGCTCATGGCTGCTACTCTGGCTAGGGGAGTAACCATAATTGAAAATGCTGCTCGGGAGCCTGAGATAGTGGATCTGGCCAATTTTCTAAATCAGATGGGGGCAAGGATTAGAGGAGCTGGAACTTCGACCATCGAGGTGCAGGGAGTGAAGGAGCTTCATGGGTCTGATTACACGGTGATTCCGGATAGAATAGAGGCGGGGACATTTCTTGTTGCCGCGGCGATAACCCAGGGAGATCTTCTGGTCAGAAATGCACGAGTGGAGCATTTAAATCTCGTTATAAGCAAACTTAAGGAATTGGGAGTTCAGGTGGAAGAGCTTCCCCAGGGGATTAGAGTCTCCTCCCAGGATAGACCCCAACCTGTGGATATAGCCACCCTCCCATATCCCGGCTTTCCCACTGATATGCAGCCCCAAATGATGGCTCTCCTATCCCTGGCTCAGGGTACGAGCATCATCACCGAGAACGTCTTTGAAAGCAGGTTCACCATCGTGGATGAATTAAACCGGATGGGTAGCAACATTCGCATAAGGGATCACCATGTGATCATCCGAGGTGTGCAAAGGTTAACCGGGGCACCGGTCAAGATTCCTGACTTGAGGGGGGGAGCCGCTTTAGTTCTTGCGGGACTCGCCGCCGAAGGGGTAACTGAGGTCAGAGATGTTCACCATATAGATAGGGGATATGAAAACTTCGAGCATAAGTTGAGAG
Organism: Actinomycetota bacterium; assembly: GCA_030018275.1. NCBI lineage: Bacteria > Bacillati > Actinomycetota > Actinomycetota bacterium. The sequence continues at coordinate 94,411 of JASEGB010000005.1, forward strand.
CTTTGGGAGCGGATATCAATCGGGTGACCAAATATGCTATGTACGATGGATACGTAAGGTCGGAGACTCAGGATTCAGGATACATGATTCAGGAATGTTAGGAGCTTAATCCTTACAGCTTACAGCTTGAAACAGGACAGGATCGGCTTACAGCCAGGGAGGTTATTATTTATGTTGGATATAGAAGCTATCAAGAGCATCATTCCCCATCGGTATCCTTTCCTCCTTGTGGATAGGATTCTCGAGCTGGAACAGGGTAAACGTGCTGTGGGGATAAAGAGTGTTTCCGCCGATGAACCCTTTTTTATGGGACATTTCCCGGAGTATCCGGTGATGCCCGGTGTGCTCATCGTGGAAGCACTGGCTCAAGTGGGGGCGGTGGCTCTCTTGAGTTTGGAAGAGAACAAGGGGAAATTGGCGCTCTTTGCCGGAATAGATAATTTTAGATTCAAAAGGCAGGTACGTCCAGGCGATCAACTCCGATTGGAGGTACAGATCGTAAAGGCCAGGGGTGCCATCGGTAAGGGGCAAGCGACAGCTTATTTAGATGCCGAAGTTGTTGCTCAAGGCGAGCTCCTTTTCGCCGTTAAATAAATTGTACATTCACACTTTTTCTATGGAAGGAGATAAAGATGCGGGAAATCTTTAAAACCTCAATCACAAGATGCTTGATAGTACTTTTATCCATCGCGCTTTTTTGGATGGCTCTGACGGGATGTCTACCCCGCAAGGAGAAAAAGGAAGTGGAGGAGAAAAAGAAGGAAGTAAAGGTCACCGAAGAGGAAGAGAAGGAAAGAGAAGAAAAACCTAAGACAATGATGATCACGCTTTATTTTGGAGATGAACAGGCAGAGTACCTTTTGCCTGAGAAAAGAGGAATACCCAAGACCGAAGCCATTGCCCGATCCGCCATCGAGGAGTTGATAAAAGGACCGAAGGAAAGTGGACATTTCCCAACGATTCCGGAGGGAACGAGACTTTTGGGCATCAGAATCGAGGATGGAATTGCCCATGTCGATTTCTCCGAGGAGCTTGTGGAAAGACATCCAGGTGGTAGCGCCGGTGAAACCATGACCATTTACTCGATAGTGAGTACCCTTGTAGAGTTTCCAACCATTCAAAGGGTCAAATTTCTCGTGGAAGGCAGGGAGATAAAGACCCTCGCGGGTCACATGGATCTCACAGAACCCATCGCCCCCGATCCAGATTTAATCCGCCGTTAACCCCTTCTTTGAGCTCGAAAATTGTGAGGTTCACCACTTTGAATGTCCACGAAGATTAAATTTTAATGAAATCTTAATAAACAATTAACATATCTAGCAGGGATTAAAGGGAATTTTGGAGAACTGGGTATAATAAACAAAAGGGTAAATCATATAAAAGATAAACATGCTGATCTTTATCGATAGGTCAGTTGTATTATTAACGAGTTAGGTTAACACTTTGCCCTTTGACAAACGCAGGACATGT
>JASEGB010000006.1 GCA_030018275.1 Actinomycetota bacterium
TCTAAGTGGGAGAAGAAACCCTTGAAGGAATTTACACAATTATCTTGACACTACCAATGGAATTTTCTTATTGATGAATTTATCCCGCTTTGCTATAATCAAAATGCCTTCCGCTCTTCAGGTCTGGACAGCTAAATACCTCTCTTGATCGCAGCAAAAGTCCCCGGTTTTTCATAAAACCCATCCATCAGGGCCATTCTTTGGAGCTGTCCAGATTTTCTCTTTAAGGGAGAAAGCCGCCACTTTCCCCATCTTTTCCACAACTGTGGAAAGTTCTGTGGATAAAGTTCCCTTTTTGCAGGTTGCGCCCTTTCAAATCTCTAGCTTGTAAGACAAATTTTGCCAAAGGATATTGGTTCAACGTGTCAGCAGCTTGTTTCACAGCTTGTTGATAAATTTTTGTGGATGGCAGACTTTTTCATGGATTCTCAGGGGCTATGAAGAATTTTCTTCAGAAACTTTTGGAAGAAGAAAAACGTGATGAAAAGAGAGAGGACCGGAGAGAGGTTCCCTTCGTCAGGGTCGCCATCTATGACTCCCTCACTTCCACTCCAAGAGTTATCGATCTTTCCTCTCAAGACCATGAGGAATTCATAAATTTGCTCGCCACAAAAACATATCGGTTTTCGCAGGAAAAAGGGGGAGATATCCCCTTCACAGTCATAAAAGAGGTCATAGAGAATCTCGTCCACGCCTATTTCAGGGAGGCCGTGATAAGCATCTTGGATAACGGAAACACCATTCGCATTTCCGATCAGGGACCGGGCATAAGAGATAAAGAAAAGGCTTTTGAACCCGGTTTTTCCACGGCTAATCGGGAAATGAAGGACCTAATCAAGGGAGTTGGGTCCGGTCTCCCCATAGCGAAGGAGGCTTTAGCCCACCTCGGGGGCATTATTACCTTGGAAGATAATCTTGAAAAGGGAACTGTGGTCACCCTACGCGTCCCCCACCGACGAGAAAGCCCCAAACAGGAAGCAGCGGTTCAGGAAGCCGATATCCCCCAATTTACCGTCAACAAGCGACAGAAGAAGGTATTGTTCTTGGTTACAGAGATCGGGGTGGTGGGGCCTTCCAGAGTCGCTTCGGAATTAGAGGTCAGCTTAAGCACGGCTTACCGTGACTTAAAATATTTAGAAGAATTAAAACTGATAAAAGCCGATGATCAAGGAAAGAGGAGTTTGACCTCGGATGGGATAAAATATCTTGATCTCATCTTAAACTCTTAAAGATACATTTCTGGGGGGTTTAACGTGCATGAAAAAATCGAGGCCGTCTGGAGAGAGACGTTAAATATCTTGAAACAAAGGCTCAATGTTCCAACCTTTAAAACATGGTTTGAAAATACCACCCCTCTCACCATATTCGAGGATACCTTAATCGTCTCAGCTCCTAATGCCTTTGCCAAGGAATGGCTAGAGTCCCGCTATACTACACTGCTCTCCGACGCATTATCCCAGGTGGTGGGAGAGAGAATGAACGTCAAGTTCGCCATTCAGGGCGAAAGACAGGAACACATCGGGACCAAAGATGTTCCAAGACTCAAGCACCTGCCCGCCATGTCTGCCGACAGGCAGGAACAATCCCATAACTTTCTTAATCCCAAGTATACCTTCGATTCCTTCGTTATTGGGGCAAGCAATAGATTTGCCCATGCTGCCGCTCTAGCCGTCGCCGAAAAACCATCCCAGGCTTATAACCCACTTTTTATCTATGGTGGAGTTGGGCTTGGGAAAACCCATCTTCTTCAGGCCATCGGCCATTATGTCATGCGCCACTATCCGGATTTGAAAGTGAAATATGTCTCATCCGAGAAGTTCACCAATGACTTCATCAATTCGATCAGGGACAAGGGTAAAATAGTGGGATTCCAAAAAAGGTACAGGGATAACGATGTCCTTTTGGTCGACGATATTCAATTTTTAGAGAACAAAGAGGCCACCCAGGAAGAGTTCTTCCACACCTTTAACACTCTATACGAGGCAGGGAAGCAGATTGTAATCTCCAGTGATCGCCCCCCTAAAGACATAGCTACACTTGAGGACAGGTTAAGATCCCGGTTCGAATGGGGTCTTATAACAGACATTCAGCCACCAGACTTGGAGACAAGGATAGCCATCCTCCGCAAAAAGGCAGAGATACAAAGTTTGGAGATTCGCGACGATGTTTTGGAGTACATAGCTTCAAAGATACAATCCAATATCAGGGAGTTGGAGGGGGCATTGATTAGAATCATCGCTTACTCATCTCTAACCAAGAGCGAGATAAGCTTGAGTCTTGCCCAAGAAGTATTGAAGGATATTTTTCCCAGTGGTGAAAGCAGGCCAATAACCATTCGAACCATTCAAGAGGAGGTATGTAAATACTATAATATCTCAAGGACTGAATTGATAAGTAATAAAAGGTCGCAATCGATTGTCTATCCTAGACAAATCGCGATGTATTTAGCTCGGGAATTGACTGATTTGTCCCTATCAAAAATCGGGGAGAAATTTGGTGGGAGAGATCACACTACGGTATTACATGCAATTTTGAAAATTGAAAAACTCATCAACGAACAAAGAGAGGTGTATAACCAGATACAAGAGCTAACAAATAGGATTAAACAGAAGACTTAACATCCACCAGTGGTGAAAGATGGGGAAATCATTTTCTTCTTCAAATCTCTTAAGAATGTTTTCAGAGTTTTATCAACAAGCTACATCCCATGGAGACCTCTTATAAAAAGCATAATTCAACATATCCACAGGGATTATAATTAATAAGATATTTTGAGATATACTAAGTAATAATAGAAAATCTGTATTATGGGGGGGAATTCAAAATTGAGGATCAGAACTGCAAAGAGCAATTTTCTTGAAGCTGTACAAACAGCTTCAAGAGCAGTCTCGGCCAGAAGTACATTACCTATTTTGAGTGGTATATTTCTCCGAACTTCCTATGGATCCGAGAAGCAGGAGAATAAGCTTCTTTTGTGCTCAACAGATCTTGAAATTTCCATAAAGTGCGAAGTCGATGTTACTGTGCAATCCCCAGGCTCGATTGTCATTCCCGCCAGACTACTCAATGATATTATAAGAAATCTACCCGAGGCTACAATCGAGATGTATTTAGACTCTTCTAACCAACTAAATATAATTTGTGGAAAATCCAAATTTCTAATCAGAGTTTTATCACCCGAGGATTTTCCAAGATTTCCCGAAATCATACCAAAGGATGGTTTCACCACCGAACCGGGCATATTGTTGAATGTAATAAGGCAGGTTATTAAGAGCGTATCACGCGATGAGACCAGGCCGGTGCTCACTGGAGTCTTGGTAAATATTGAAGGAAACAAACTCAAAATGGTGGCCACCGATGGTTATAGATTGGCGGTAAGAGTTGCTGAAACGGGATTTCCATACGGATCTGATGATGCAGAAAATAAAAAGAAACTAGATGTGATCATTCCGGCGAGAACTCTCGAGGAGCTAACCAAGATAATCTCCTCCCATCAGGATGAAGTAAGTGAAGTAGGCATCGAAGCCACAGAAAATCAAATAATATTCAATTTAAATTTATCCACTGAAGCCGCTACGGACCGGAAGATAACTTTAATTTCCCGCTTAATAGAGGGACAGTTTCCCAACTACCAGCAACTCCTACCAGAGGGTTACGAGCTACGGCTGGAAATAGAAAGAGACCAGTTTATCAATGCTTTGAGACGAGTTTCTCTTCTAGCGCAGAACAATCCGGTCAAGTTAAAAATAGATGATGAGCAAATGAAGATTTCGGCCATAACGTACGATGTTGGGGAAGCCATGGAGGAGATCGAGGTTAAACCATGTCTGCCGACAGGCAGGAACAGTGGTGGCGGAATGGAAATCGCCTTCAATCCCCAATTTCTTCTCGATGGTCTGGTGAGTGTTGGTGAGGAAAAGATAGCCTTTGAGATGACAAGTCCCATAAAACCCGCTCTTTTGAAGCCCTCCGGACCCGAGAATTTCCTGTATTTAATCATGCCCGTTCGATTAAGTTAAATTCAGTGGAAAGGGAAAAGGTATTCTTAAAGAAGGGCACGAAGCTTCATCAATTTTTAAAATTCTCTAATGTGGCCTCTACGGGCGGAGAGGCCAAGATCTTGGTCAAAAGCGGACGGGTTAAAGTCAATGGTTATGTGGAGCTGAGAAGGGGCTACAAACTCAAACAGGGAGATGTAGTAGAAGTCGAAGGAGTTGGCTCCTTTTTTATTTGTCTTGACTAGAGAAGTGAATGGGATGCATTTAAAATCGATAGATCTCTTGAATTACAGGAATTACACAAAGCTTGGTTTGAATTTTTCACCCTCTCTCAATATCATCCTGGGGGACAATGCCCAAGGGAAGACGAATATTTTAGAGGCCATTCATCTTTTATCTTTGGGTAAATCGCACAGAACCCACTTAAGTAGGGAGCTAATCAGCTGGGAGGCGACCTTTTCCTGTATCAGGGGAAAGGCGATAAGAGGGGGAAAGGAAACCTGCGTGGAATTGATGATCGGAGAGGATGGTTTAAGCAGGATAAAGATAAATGGGGCGCTCAAGAGGAGAGTAGGCGATTTGATCGGATACATAAATGCCGTTCTCTTCTGCCCCGAAGACTTAAAAATCGTCAAGGAGGGTCCGGAGGGGCGGAGAGGCTTCATTGACGATGTCATCAGCCAAGTCCATTCACAATACTACTTTTGGAGGCAGCGGTATTTGAGGTGCTTAAGGCAAAGAAATGCGCTTCTCAAACAAATTGCCGTGCAACAGCGAGAGCCTTCTGCTCTCGATATGTGGGATAAACATTTAATTGAGACCGGGACACGGATCATAATTCAAAGAGAGAGGATAATAAGAAGGCTATGCAAATATAGCGACGAAGCATACAGGAGGATGACCGGGGGAAAGGGAGGGGACAATCTACACCTAACCTATCTTTGCGAATTGATCGAGGATGATCCGACTCCGGGGAAGATAGAAAGCCGCTTCGAATTGGAGCTTGAGGGGAAGAGAGATTTGGAAATCGAGAGAGGGATGACCCTAGTTGGACCCCACCGAGATGACCTCTTAATCCAGGTAAACGGGGTTGATATGAGAACCTTTGGATCTCAAGGGGAGCAGAGAACATCCTCCCTGGCCCTAAGGCTCGGTCAATGGGAGCTCATTAAGGAGGAGACCAAGGATTTTCCGGTCCTTCTCCTCGACGACGCCTTATCCGAGCTCGACGAGAAGAGGCGAACATTTCTTATGGAGATGATCGAAGAGGATGCACAAACCATAATAACCAGCACAAACCCGGTTTATTTCGCACCACAGCATCTCAAAGATGCCAACCTCTTCAGAATAGAGGGGGGACAGGTAAGTCACGATGTTTAAATCCATCCGGGAAATTTTAAACGAAACCATGGACAACTTAAAAATAAAGAAGAAGGTAGAGCAAACCTTAAGCTTAACCATTTGGAGCAAGGTTGTTGGAGAGGAGATTTCCCATAATGCCCGACCCTACCTCATCAAAAATGGAATTTTATTCGTTTCCACAACATCCCCCATGTGGGCTCATGAGCTGAGCTTCATCAAGCCGGAGCTACTCAGAGCCCTCAATAATTACCTGGGAAAGGAGATAGTTAAGGACATTAGATTCCAACCCAAGGGGGTGGATGAGGCGGGAGGTTTTACGGACCCCCTACGTCCTTCAGACCCGCCCCTGGGACGGGGCGGAACCCCTGGGGAGATAGAGCTCTCCGAAAGCGATATTAAGGAGATTGAGGCAGCCGTTAAAGCCGTATCCGACGAAGGGCTAAGAGAGGAGCTCACAAAAATCTTAATTTTGGATAAAAAGTTCAAAAACGAAAAATGGCAAAGACCAGCCCAAACCTGATATAATAAGGACAGCTTGTGCCCAACGGGCCATTTTAAAGTTCAAAGGCGGAAAGGAGATATCGGTGAAAGAAGAAAACCCGTCAAGAAAATTCACTTATACCGCCAAGGATATCACCGTACTCGAGGGTCTGGAAGCGGTGCGCAAGCGCCCAAGTATGTATATCGGGAGTACGGGACCGCGGGGGCTTCACCACCTGGTCTACGAGGTCGTCGACAACAGCATAGACGAAGCCCTGGCGGGTTTCTGCCGAAACATTAAGGCGACCATTCACCCCGACAATTCGGTGGAGGTCACCGATGACGGGAGGGGTATCCCCGTAGAGAATCTCCCAAAATATAATCGACCCGCCGTGGAGATAGTCCTCACCTACCTCCATGCTGGAGGAAAATTTGGAGGCAAAGGCTATAGGGTCTCCGGAGGGCTTCATGGTATCGGGCTTTCCGTGGTCAATGCCCTCTCAAAGTGGCTACTCGTTGAAGTCAGAAGACGCGGCAAAATCTTCCAGCAAAGATATGAGCGCGGAAAACCGGTAACTGACCTCAAGGCCTGTGGTAAGTGTAGAAGCACCGGGACGACCATAACCTTCCTTCCGGACGATGAGATTTTTGAAGAAACCGATTTTAAATTCGACACAATAGCCCAGAGGATGAAGGAAACGGCCTTCCTGACCAAGGGACTTAAAATCGAGCTCATCGATGAGCGCATGGAGCCTCCAGAGCGAGCCCTATACATTTATCACGGAGGGGTAATCGACTTCGTGAAACACCTCAACGCCAATAAAGATCCTCTCCACAAAAAGGTAATTTACTTTGAGTCCGAGGGAGATGGCGCTCACGTCGAGGTGGCCATGCAATACAATATGGGATATACCGAAAGCATCTTCACCTTCGCCAATAATATCAACACCCATGAGGGCGGGACACATCTCATCGGTTTTAAAAATGCCCTGACTAGGACGATAAATGATTATGCCAGAGCGAAGGGCTTTCTTAAAGAGAAGGAGGAGAATCTATCCGGGGAAGATATCCGCGAGGGGCTCACGGCGATCGTCAGCGTCAAGCTCTTGGAACCACAGTTTGAGGGACAAACTAAAACCAAGTTGGGGAATACGGAGATCAGAAGTTTTGTGGAAAATACCGTGGCCACAAAGCTGGGGGAGTTTTTAGGGGAGAACCCGAAGGAAGCCAAAGCCATCGTGAGCAAAGCCATCGCTGCTGCTCGGGCCAGGGAGGCGGCAAGAAAGGCGAGGGAACTCACCCGCCGTAAGAGTTTTTTGGAGACCACTTCGCTTCCCGGGAAGCTGGCCGACTGTTCCTTGAGAGACCCCGCCCTAACCGAAATATTCCTCGTGGAAGGGGATTCCGCGGGAGGTTCGGCAAAACAGGCTAGGGATAAGAGCTTCCAGGCGATCCTTCCTCTGAAAGGGAAAATCCTCAACGTGGAAAAAGCTCGCTTGAACAAAATCCTGAATAATGACGAGATTCAGGCCATAATCACCGCTCTGGGAACGGGAATTGGAGAGGATTTCGATATCAACAATGCCAGGTATCACAAGGCCATAATCCTAGCCGATGCTGACGTTGATGGTGCCCACATCAGGACGTTGATTTTGACCTTTTTCTACCGCTACATGCTTCCGCTCATTGAAGCGGGCTACGTTTATATTGCCCAACCTCCTCTTTACAAGGTCTGCTATAACGATACGGATTATTACACCCATAGCGAAGTTGAGCTAAATAAATTGCTTAAGAAAGTGGGGAGGGGAGCCAGCGTTCAGCGATATAAGGGATTGGGAGAGATGAACCCACAGCAGCTCTGGGAGACAACCATGAATCCCAAGACCCGTACCCTTCTTAAGGTAACCCTCGAGGACGCCATTCTTGCGGATGAGATTTTCACCACCCTCATGGGCGATAAGGTCGAACCCAGAAGGGAATTCATCCAGAAATACGCCAAAGATGTAAAGTTTTTGGATATATAAACCAAATATTTTAAAACCTCCAAATTTTGGCAAATTTTTAGTTTTCAAATTCATTCTTTATTGGGATATATAGTCACTTAAGTTAGTCGACTGAGTTGTTCTCAAATTCTTGAGAATAGGCTGGTCAGAAGATTTCAAACATTTTTTATTTTTGGATTGTCATTTTGCACTTTTCATTTTGGATTTCATTTTTAGGAGATGATTTTCGCATGCCGGAAAACCGAAACCCATTTTTGGCCAAGAAGGTCATTCCCAAGGAAATTGAAGAGGAGATGAAGAGCTCGTACATAGATTATGCCATGAGCGTAATCGTGGGTAGAGCTCTACCTGATGTCCGCGATGGGCTCAAACCGGTGCATCGCCGTATCCTATATGCCATGTACGATATGGGAATGACCCCTGGTAGGCCTCATAAAAAATGCGCTCGCATCGTCGGGGAGGTCTTGGGTAAATACCATCCCCATGGAGATATGGCCGTTTACGATAGCCTGGTTCGAATGGCTCAGGATTTTTCCTGTCGATACGAACTCATTGACGGGCATGGCAACTTTGGATCGGTCGATGGGGATAGCCCAGCTGCCATGCGCTACACAGAGGCCAGACTATCCTCCCTGGCCATGGAGCTCCTCCGAGATATTGATAAGAACACCGTGGACTTCACCCCCAACTTCGATGACACCCTAACAGAACCCGCCGTTTTGCCCTCTCGATTTCCAAATTTGTTGGTGAATGGATCTTCGGGCATCGCCGTTGGCATGGCCACAAACATTCCCCCCCACAACTTAAGAGAGGTCATAGATGGGATAATCATGACCATCGATAAACCGGGGGTAACCACCGGTGAGCTAATGAGGGCGATAAAGGGACCGGACTTCCCCACGGGGGGAGTGATCATGGGCAGAAAGGGGATAAGGGACGCCTATGAGACCGGACGCGGGAGCATAAGGGTGAGGGGAAAGGCGCACGTGGAACAGGTTAAAGGGGAAAGGACGCGCATAGTCATCACCGAAATCCCCTTCCAGGTCAATAAAGCTCGGCTCGCGGAGAAGATCGCCGAGTTGGTCAGGGAGAGAAAACTACAGGAGGTAATCGATCTCAGGGACGAATCGGATAGAAGTGGTATGCGCTTAGTTCTGGAGCTCAAACGCGAAGCCATTCCCCAGGTCGTCTTGAATAGACTGCATAAACATACCCAACTCGAGGTCACCTTTGGGGTAATCATGCTCGCCTTGGTAAATGGGGTTCCAAGGACTTTAAACCTGGTGGAAATCATCAGGCACTATATCGAGCATCAAAGGGAGGTTGTGATCCGACGCACTAGGTTCGAATTGGACAAGGCGGAAACCAGAGCCCATATCCTCGAAGGCTTGCTCGTAGCCCTCAAAAATTTGGATGAGGTAATAAGGATCATTCGCCGATCCAAAACCGCTGAACAAGCCAAGAAGAGATTAATCCAAAAGTTCAAGTTAAGTCCGGAGCAATCCCAGGCCATCTTGGATATGAGGCTTCAGCGATTGGTCGCTTTGGAACGGGAGAAGATCGAAACCGAGCACAAAGAACTTCTGGCCAAGATAGAACATTTGAAGGGCATTCTGGCCGACGAGAGGGGGGTGCTCGAACTCATAAAAAAAGAGCTCCAAGAGATAAGGAAGAGCCATAGCGATGAGCGGCGGACCCAAATCAGCAGCGTTGCTCCTCAGTTGAGCATCGAAGATCTCATCGCGGAGGAGGAGATGGCCGTAACCATCACCCATTCCGGATACGTGAAGCGCCTCCCCGTGGCCACCTATAGAAAACAACACCGTGGCGGAAAGGGAGTCTTGGGGATGAATTTAAAGGAGGGCGACTTCGTTGAACACCTCTTCATCTCCTCAACCCATCACTATGTCCTATTCTTTTCAAATAAAGGGAAGGTCTATCGGCTCAAAGTTCATGAGCTTCCCCTAGGCTCGCGTACCTCAAAAGGACAGGCGATCGTGAACATCCTTCCCTTCCGCACCGATGAAATGATAGCCGCCGTCATTGCCACCAGGGAATTCGATGAGAATAGATATGTGATCATGGCCACCAAGAGGGGACTTGTGAAAAAAACTCGCTTGAAGGAGTACGATACTACCCGAAGGGATGGAATTATTGCTATTATTTTAAGGGGCGAAGATGAACTCAGCAGCGTAAAGCTCACAAAGGGGGAGGAAGACGCCATCTTGGTGACCAGGCACGGGCAGGCCATAAGGTTCAGCGAGAAAGATGTAAGGCCCATGGGACGTGCGTCAAGCGGGGTGAGGGGAATAAGACTTAAGCCCGGTGATGAGGTTTTGGGCATGGATATCGCGATCAAGGATGCAGATTTATTCGTGGTCACAGAGGCAGGCTTCGGAAAGAGAACCCCTATCTTTAAATATCCCCGACAAGGCAGAGGAGGGAAGGGGACAAAGACCTTAAAAACCGTTTCCACGCGGGGGAAGCTGGCTGGAGTCAAGGTGGTCAAAGAGGATCATGAACTGATGCTGGTATCAAGTGAGGGTAACGTGATTAGGGTTCCCACGAGGGGAATTCCAAGACGGGGAAGGAACACACAGGGAGTAAAGATCATGAACTTGGGAGGCGAGGATAAGGTAAGCGCTCTAGCAAAGGTAGTGGTAAGCAAGGAGAAGAAGAGGGGGAAATAGTGAAGCACTTTGAAGTTCTAGATCACACGGCAGACATCGGTCTTAAAGCCTATGGCACAACCCTCAAAGAAGCCTTCGAGAATGCAGCAATGGGTATGTTTTCCATCATGACCGACCTCGATAAGGTGCAACCGAAGGAAACCTTTGAGGTGGATATAACTGCGGAGGACAGGGAGACCCTTCTCGTGGAGTGGTTGAATGAACTCCTCTATCTTTTCGATGCCGAACGGGTCCTCTTCAGTCGATTCGAGATAACCGATTGGGATGAGCGATATTTTCTCAAGGCCACGCTTCAGGGCGAGCGAATAGACCTGGACCGCCATGATATCGAAATTCAAATTAAGGCCTGCACTTATCATATGTTGAAAGTGGAGAGGAACGAAACCTGGATGGTACAGGTAATCTTCGACGTCTGATTGGATGACAATCAGCTATTGACAAAGTTGGGAGGGCAATTAATGGCTGGAGTGTGGGAAAAGCTTAACCCGTATTGTTACAAGATATCACAGACCTACCGCAAGGGAATGCGAGTTCCCGGCATCATTTATGCCGACGATGAACTGATCCAAATGGCGGAGAGAGACAGGGCTTTAGAGCAAGTCATAAACGTGGCTTTCCTTCCGGGCATCGTAAGGGCCTCCTATGCCATGCCCGACATTCATTGGGGCTATGGATTTCCCATCGGAGGAGTGGCGGCCATGGACGTTGAAAGGGGCGTGATCTCCCCAGGCGGCGTAGGTTATGATATCAGCTGTGGTGTCAGGCTCTTAAGAACCAACCTGATCGCCAAGGATGTTTTGCCTATGATGGGACCCTTGATGCACGAACTTTCCAGGAATATCCCCAAGGGCGTGGGAAGCAGAGGCAAGATTAAGGTTAGCCGGAGGGAGATGGAAGAGCTCATGACCAAGGGTGTTAGGTGGGCCATAAGGAAGGGCTATGGTTGGGAGGAGGATGCAGAGTTCACTGAAGAGGGAGGATGCCTTCAGGGGGCTGATCCGAGCAAGGTTAGCAGTCGAGCCTTTCAAAGAGGCTTCGATCAACCTGGTACTCTGGGGGCGGGAAATCACTTCTTAGAGGCTCAGGAGGTCGTCGAGGTCTACGACGAGAGGTTAGCCGATGCCCTCGGCTTGCATAAGGGTCAACTTACGGTGATGATCCATTCCGGTTCCCGGGGAGTGGGACATCAAATTTGCACCGACTACATCAAGGTCATGGATAGGGCAGTTAGAGAATTTGGAATCGATTTACCCGACAGACAGCTCGGTTGCGCTCCCATCACATCCCAGGAGGGGAAGGACTACTATGCTGCCATGGCCTGTGCCGTCAATTATGCACTGGCGAACAGACATTGCCTGGCCCACTGGGTCAGACAATCCTTCGAATACATCTTCAGGAAAAGCGCTGAAGTCTTGGGGATGGGTGTGGTTTACGATGTCTCTCACAACATCGCCAAGTTTGAGGAGCACGAAGTCAATGGCAGAAGGATGAAGCTCTGCGTGCACAGAAAGGGAGCCACCAGAGCCTTTGGGCCGGGCCATCCGGACATACCCAAGGTTTACCGAGATATTGGACAACCCGTGATCATCCCCGGGGATATGGGGACTTGCTCCTACGTACTGGTGGGCACTACAAGGGCGATGAAGGAAGCCTTCGGATCCACGTGCCATGGGGCTGGGCGTGTTATGAGCAGGAGCAAGGCAAAGAGGCAGATTCGAGGGGATGAGCTCAAACGAGAACTGGAGGAAAGGGGAATTGTGATAGTGGCTGGGCACATTCCCCTTCTCGCGGAAGAGGCCCCTCAAGCCTACAAGGATGTGAGCAAAGTGGTGGAAATTTGCCACGGAGCCGGTCTGTCCAAGAAAGTGGTAAAGTTAAAACCGCTTGGAGTTTTGAAGGGTTAAAACCATTTCAAGTAGTGTAATGAGTGCTGATAGACGGACCATCATTTTCTGGATCTCCCTAATTACCCTGGCACTTTTAATCTTGCTGGCGCCTCGTGGATGCTCAACGGTCAAGGGAAATGCCGAATTCGATTTAAAGGGGAATCTCTCCATAAATTTAACTGCCGATCAATCTATCCAGCCGAATTTGCAGAAAAGAATTCGTAGCGAACTCTTCCTCCAAGATTTCATTAGGAAGGACTGGGCCTTTGTAACCTTTTATGAGTGCAATGTAGAGGTCGATTTAACTCCCTTCCCGGTGCAGCAAAAAGCCCCGATATTTCTGGCGGTTAAGGTTCCGGGGAAAATTACTTCCTCAAATGCACAAAGGATCGAAGGCAACACCGCCATTTGGGGTCTGAACCCAGGACATGGCTATAACCTCAAATTAACCTCGCGTCATATTCGCTGGTGGCTGATAGTGTTAGTTGCTTTATCCATTATTTCTCTGATTTCGAGCTGGTTCGCTCTTGGGAGAAGCCTAAAATAGGGTGGGTTGATGGAATTCTTCAGTTTTACCCCTGAGCTGGTTTGAGAAATGGTGGGCTTTGCGAGCGGGCTCCGGAAGCCGATATCCTTGACAACACTTGAGCACGAAATCCACGGCTGTGGGTAGGTCTATTTTGAATCCTATGGAAACGAAGACTGGTTCCACGTCCTCTCTCGTTCGAACCACGGCCCCTATTTCTCTCCCATTCTTTATCAGAGGGAAGACAGACCCCCTCTCCCGCCCTGGCTCATCATACTCTCCCACCAAAACTGTTTTGGCCACGCCGATGGAGGGTTTATCCAGAAGCATGCCCATATGCGTGGCAATTCCTATTCCTCTGGGATGGGCAATCCCCTGTCCATCGAACATCACCAAATCGGGCTCCCGTTCTATTTGTTCGAAAGCCTTTATTAGTGCTGGACCTTCTCGGAAGATTAAAAGACCAGGGACGTAGGGGAAAGTTGCGGGGAGGATTGCTTCTTTCTCTTCCAATATTTGAAGCTCCGGAAAGGAGAAGATGATAACCGCTGCGTAAATCATATTTTCCCGTTTAGAATAGGAAACATCTGCTCCGGCGATCCTTTTAACGTTTGATATTTCGGGGACATTTTCCGTTACGATCCTGCTTCGCAGATGATTTTGAATCTGCATGGCTTCCTTGGGACTCACATTCCAGGGGTGGAGCTTAAGAACTTTCATATCCCTTCCTCAAATTCGAATTCAAAATTTCCTTGAAAGTGAAGGGGATAGATCTGCAGGAATGCTTGGGGCGGCTATTCTTTAAAATCCTCGGGACTGACGTGATCCAAGAATTCTCTAAATCTTTGGATCTCCTCTTCTTCCCCGGCCTCACTGACTATGGAGGCTTTTTGTATCACCTTTTCGGCGGCGAAAATGGGTACTTTCACTCGTACCGCTAAAGCGATGGCATCGCTAGGTCGGGCATCAATTTCAAAACAGCAAGAATCCCTGATTAAATGTATGCGCGCATAGAATGTTCCTTCTTTAAGATCGTTAATGACGATGCGAATTACCTTGGCATCCAAACTTTCAATTACCGACTTTAAAAGGTCGTGAGTGAGGGGGCGGGAGGGTTTTATTCCTTGAATTTCCATGAGTATGGAAGTGGCTTCGAACTGGCCAATCCAGATGGGGAGGAATTTCTTCGCCTCTATATCTTTTAGGATTATTACCGGCTGGTTCGTTATAACATCTAAATTCACTCTATGCACCTGCATCTCCAACATAATGACCACTCCAAAATTTTATATACCCAAATCGCCTCGTTATAAATCAAAGCATAGCAGAAAAAATGGTTTTTTAAAACCCTATCTTGGAAACTCGGTTCGCATCAGCACACGGTATTGATATCTTCCTTTTCACCATGTACAATAAAAATCGCCAAAGAAGTACAAATGAATCTCTTGCCATCGGTTGTTGAGGTTTTGGGCCTATAGCTCAGTAGGTTAGAGCGCACCCCTGATAAGGGTGAGGTCCCTGGTTCGAATCCAGGTAGGCCCACATTAATTTAAATTGAGGAAAAATTATTCATCTAAATCCTACGAATTTCCCACGGGGTTTTTAAAAGGGTAAAAACGATATATGAATAGCAGATAGCTGTCATGCTAAAGGAGTCAAAAGTGGAGGTACTAAGGGTCTCATCAAAATCGAATCCAAATTCTGTAGCAGGGGCCTTAGCTGCAGTGTTGCGAAAGAACGGAGTAGCTGAGATTCAGGTTATTGGGGCAGGGGCACTCAATCAGGCAATAAAAGCCGTCGCTATCGCCAGGGGTTTTGTTGCCCCAAGTGGACTCGATCTCATTTTTCTTCCCGCCTTCGCTGATGTTGAAATAGACGGAGAAGAGCGAACCGCCATTAAAATCCGCATTGAATCCCGCTAAAAATATTCCATGGATTTTAATTCAAAAGCAAGCCAAGGCAAAGCATACGGTGTGACTCTTTTTTATTTTTAAGAAGGGCTTAAGGCTTGAGCGAGGAAAAATAAGGCAATTAACCTTTGGAGTGGGTGGTTCCTTTGCAGGAAAAATTTTACAATAAAGTTATCGAGAAGACCAAAACTATAGTAAGAATCATGGAGTTATTGGTTGCATGCCTTTTGATTTTGATGATTCTTCTTGGCTTAAGCTACTTAGTGGTCAAACTGACGGAATACTTTGGAACCCATTTCTATTTGACTTCTTTTGAAATCCATTCCATGCTCGATGTGGTTCTAGCAATCTTCATAGTAATAGAGCTGTTCCGAATCACGATAGCCTATGCAGATGAAAGGGAAGTATTGCCAACTGTACTTGAGGCTGTCTTTGTGGTCGTTGCCCGAAAGGTGGTATTGTATGAATTTAAGACCGAAAAGCTTGTTGGGGCAATCGCTTTGGCTCTTTTGCTCATCCCAGTAGTTCTGGCTTATTTTCTATTATGGAAGAGAGAGCACAAGGAACATTGAACCGATTAAAGCGCGACATTTGGCACCGTGTCCCGTCCCGTTGCCGAAAGGATCGACAGGCAGCCTCTAAAAAAGGAGGGTTGCAATGGGACCCCGAGAAGTGCCCAGCCTGTGGATATCCTCGGACATATTATGAACTTCTATGTGAAAATTATTGATATTTTAGGTGAGGCAATTCGAAAGCTTGACGAGAGGAATTTGGAGCGCTATTCTTGGTTTGCACAATGTGAGCTCTCATGATTCTTGAAAATCATCTCTATTTTTGATTAAGTTTTCAGAGAAAGGATGGGCAAAAGTGAGAGTTGTTTTGAAGCGAAAATCTCCCGCTGACGTAGAAAAAGGAGAACAAAAATGGGCTGATCTTGATTTGGAAGCAGGATTTCTTTATTGGGAAGAAGTTGGAAAAAGAGCAAGAGAGCAGGGATTAAAAAGGCAAGCATACTTGGCAAAGAAGGAAATTAAGAGAATCGTAGAAGAGAATAGCAGACTTCTTACGCAAGAAAAATTTGAGCGGTTCTTAAGAGCTAATAAAGTTAAATATGTCGCCTGCGATAAAAAAGTAGCTGAAGATTTTGATAAAGCAATATGGGAGTACAAATTCTGGGGGCAGATACCAAATTGGCTAAAGACGGTTATTTCCTGTAGTGTTTTGGGAATTTTTTACTCTGTAGCTATTGGATCACGCCTTACCTCCTGTTATCAATATATGCCTCTTGAAACTTTTACCGAACCAATGCCTACTCAGGCGCTTGAAATTTTAGAGCTCGTAAAAGAAGTTCCGGACACAGGTATTATTGAGCGCATAGCTCTCTTTGAGGTTGTAAAAAACACCCAGACCCAATTCTTGCTATAAAAGTTGCGGGTAAATGGTATAGTCTCTACCAATGGTAATTTTTCTAAAGGAGGTCACAGGCGGGGGGCTACCTTTGCACGGTACAGGTCGCCTCAGGCGGATCATTTCCACCAGTTCTTTCCAGTGAGCCGAGAACAGTAAAGAGTGAGTATTCAAAGATAAAGGAGTTAAAAACTTCTAACTGCTAACTAATAATAGTAATATTAAATATGGGGATGTAGCTCAGTTGGGAGAGCGCCGCCCTTGCAAGGCGGAGGTCGGCGGTTCGAATCCGCTCATCTCCACTTCTATTTTGGCAGGTTAGGTGGTATATTTTGAGTCGGAAGGTTGTTTTGGAGTTTCCATTTTTTATGATTTGCTAATATTTTGCTAACAGGTGTCCCAAAAACTGCACTTTCAAGCCTTTCTCCGGCTCCACATTGCACCTCAGGCATCAGATGTCCGTACCTATCCAAAGTCGTCTTGGCCGATGAGTGGCCAAGCTGGCTTTGGATGAATTTAAGGTTTTCCCCTTGGGCAATAAGGATGGAAGCATAAGTATGCCTGAGGTCGTGGAATCTGATCCTCCTCAAACCAGCCTGTCTTAAGGCGGGCAGGAAGTGGCGGTTTATGACATTCCTGGGATCAGCTAACTTACCTTCCTCGTTTGGAAATACCAGGTCGAGCTCAGAAAGCGGACAGGAGAGTTTATGCTTCTTAAGCACCTTTAGGAGGGTCGGTGATGCAACTAAGGCTCTCTTAGAGGCTCTGGATTTTGGTTCCGCTAAGCGTCCCAAAGAGACCTGCCGTCGAACGTGGATGTGGCCCGTTTCCCCAATTAATGTCACTCCACTTCAGTGCCAGAAGTTCCCCTAATCTCATACCTGTTAAAGCCGCTGTTAAAAAGAACGGATAATACTTTTTGTCCACAGCCTTTAAAAATGCCTGAAGCTCCTCTATGGTAAGGTAATCCATCTCCTCTTCCTCTGCTGGGGGAGCATCAACGCGATCAGCCGGATTCTGAGCGAGGTACCCCCAAATAACCGCCCTTTTGAGCAAGCTTTTGAGCAACCGGAAATGCTTGAGAATGGACGCCGGTTTAAGCCTTGTCCACTTTCCTTTAGCACTCAAATACTCTTCTATCAGTCGCGGATTTATCTCCGTTAGGTTGAATTCACCAAAGTGAGGATTTAGGTGGAGCCTAATGATATCGGAGTAGCGTCTGTAGGTTGATTCTCGCACCCTGTGTTCCGCATAATCCCTCAGCCACTTCTCCGCAAACGCCTTGAAGGTTATCTCATTTAAGTCTTGATAGGTTCCCCTACTTACTTCACCTAAGACCTGGATGAGGACACGTTCGGCATCCTTCTTCCTGGGGCCTATGGCTTTCCAGCCACGCGATAGACGATGTAGTAATTCTTACCACGCTTGATAATACATCCCCTGGCCATCTCTTCACCTCCTCTCTTCCTTCTTTCTATGTTTTGGGGGCCTTCCCCTCTTACCTGGGACTCTACCCGCAACCACGTTCTCGCAGCTCAATCCCCTCCCCCGCCCCCTCCCCTGGAAATTTGCGGGTCTCGAACGGAAAATTTCCAGGTGGGACTCCCTTATTTGCATTATATTTCGCAGTTTTAGATGGGCTCTCAGCAGAGTTGAGATCGCCTTCCTTGGGGATTACGTCAACATCTCGGAGGGGGCGCCTACTCCTTGGGATAGGATTCTTATCCCGTGGTTTTGTGATTATTTCCCCAAGAGGTGCACGCATTTACGTCCACGTCTCAGAGATAAATAAGATCAGTGTGTAAATACCTCGCTAGGGCGCATCCAAAGCTTTTAGAGACGAGAAAATGGGTGGGTTAATGGTTTTATACCCACCCCATTGGGGAGTGGGGGGACAGCGCTGTAATCTTATCTCCAAGGAGAATGTGAGTATCTCCGGCACCGCCGGTGGTACCCCTCGGCTTCAGCACCGACCCAGGGAAAATCGAAGCCCAGATTTGCTCCCTAAGCTCTTGAAATATGTGGATAGGCGCTAAACCATTGGTCTTTTCAGAAATCAGCTCAGATGGCTCATTGATGATTCATCTACCTGGGCAAACTCTAAAAACACTCAGGTAAGGATTAGAGAGCGGATTGCTAGAAGGAAAATGAAGCGCCGTGTCGAAATCTAATTCCAATCAAAATGAGAAAATCGATTTTGGGAGGGAAAAGGTATCTAGCTTTGCTTGTCATCAGCACCCTTATGCTCACTTTAATCCCCATCTCGCCTGCCGCTGCCACGGAGGTAAGTGGAGAAATCACCAAGGATACCACTTGGACCGTAGCTGGTAGTCCTTACATCGTGACGGATGATGTATTCGTGGAAAACGGAGCCACCCTAACCATCGAGCCTGGGGTAGAGGTTAAGTTCAATAGAGGGGCAGGTGAAAAGCTATTTTCTCTACGGATTGGTTCAGTAGGAGGAGGAACTCTCATCGCCGATGGTACTTGGGATGACCCCATCATATTTACCTCAAACCGACCCTATCCAGTACCAGGGGATTGGGATTGTATCTTTTTTGGCGATTCAAGCGTGGACGCGAAGTGCATTGTGGATAACTGTATAATTGAATATGCCTCGCATGGCATCCACTGTGATCGCTCTTCTCCAACCATTAGCAATAATCTCCTTATGAAGACCAAATATTATGGTGTTTGTTGCGATGGGGCTTCCCCAAAGATCACGGACAACGTGATTTTTGACAATAGAGGCGGCATCGATTGCTCTTATTCCAGCCCAACCATCACTGGCAATATGATTACTACAAACCGCGGTTTCGGCATCAGCTGTATGGAAGCTGAACCATTGATTGAAGGAAACATCATCTCAGATAACGATTCCTCCGGCATCGATCTATCATTCAACTCCGATGCCACGATTATAAACAACGAGATAGTTGGCAATGGGTACGGCATCGGCTGCAGCTATTCATCTCCAGGCATCGTCAATAACACCATCGCCGACAACTCCAATAGTGGCATCTGGTGCACATATTACGCTTTTCCATATATAGTAAATAATATTATTACCGGAAATGATTGGGGGGGAATTTATTGCTATGCTACTTCCTTCCCCTCCACCATCGGCTTTAATGATGTCTGGGGCAACGGTTATGATTACGATGGTTGTTCGCCCGGTTACGGAGATATCTCAGCCGATCCTCAATTTGTGGATGCGGGGTTTGGAGATTATCACCTTCGGTTCGGCTCCCCTTGCATTGATGCGGGAACAAATGCTAGAGCGCCGGGTGTTGATTTGGAGGGTAACCCTCGCCCCTATGATGGAGATGGCGATGGTGTTGCCACCGTGGATATGGGTGCATATGAATACTCTGGGTTCATTCCACCTGCGGAACCCACATTCCCCGATGTTCCCAGCGACTTCTGGTCCTATTTTGAGATAGAATTCATGGTATATCAGGGAATAATCTCCGGCTATGCCGATGGGCTCTTCCGCCCGGCTGATCCAGTGTTCAGGTCCCAGTTCACAAAGATGCTCGTGAACTCCCTGGGATTTCCCACGGATACTAGTGGAGGGCCACATTTCACCGATGTCCCTCCGGATCATTGGGCTTATGATTTCATAGAGACCGCCTACAACAATGGGATAGTACAGGGTTACGGAGATGGAAGATTCGGTCCCGAGGATTTGGCAACCAGGGCTCATCTTGCCACAATGCTGGTCAGGGGACTGGAAATAGCTCCAAACATGCAATACCAAGGATACTTCCCCGATGTGCCAGAAGATCACTGGGCGTGGCAGTACATAGAGACAGCCTATGAGGAGGGCATAGTCAGGGGTTATGGTGATGGAAGCTTTGGGCCGGAACAGATTGTGAGAAGGGATCAGACCGCCGTGATGATCTATAGGGCAATATTCGGACCTTAATACATATATTCCATGGGTCTAGGTGAATATATGATTTCTCCCCAGCCGTGACGGCTAGATCGCCAGGAGGATGTGGTCGCTTGGATGCTGGTTCGTATGAGCTCGACGGCTGAGGAGATAACTCAATATCAAGTCTTTGTAGGCGGGTCTTTCCAAACTACCCCATTGGATATTTATTTAGTACTTCCAAATCACCCGCCTCCGGATTCAGTTTTATGATTAATTGAGTATAAAATTTAGCCAAAACATGGTAATTTAAAGTAATCTTAGGTAACTATGAGTTGCGAATCTTCCCAGCTCAGGTAATGTATCATAAACTAACGCAACCCAAGATAATGTGCCCAATTTTAACTTGCAAGGCGGAGGTCGGCGGTTCGAATCCGCTCATCTCCACTTTTTTATTTCTATCTTCTACGGATACTTCTGGACATCTTGGTCTCCTTTATAATTCCACCTTTTTAACTCGCTTTTGTTTCTGCTATCATAAGGTGAATTGTAAATTTCCTATTGAAGGGGAACAATATGCCCGACCGTTTCCTAAAAGCTTGCCGGCGTCAACCCGTCGACTGTACCCCGGTGTGGCTTATGCGCCAAGCCGGCAGGTACCTCAGGGAATACAGTAAAATACGAAGCAAAACCACATTTTTGACCATGTGCAGAACCCCCGAATTAGCCGCGGAAGTCACCATCTTGCCCGTAGACAAACTTGGGGTGGATGCCGCAATTCTGTTCTCGGATATACTTCTCCCCGTGGAAGCCATGGGAATAGAATTAGAGTTCGCCGAGGGGAAGGGACCGATCATTCATAACCCCATTCGCGATCGATTAAGCGTTGATGCTCTGGTCGTCATGGAACCCGAGGAGGAAGTCCCCTTCGTGATGGAGACCATCCGAATAGTTCGCCGCCATTTGGAGGGAAGGGTTCCCCTCATAGGTTTTTCGGGGGCACCCTTTACTTTGGCCAGCTATCTGGTGGAAGGGGGACATTCCCGAAATTACATCTACACCAAGAGCATGATATTCCAGGAGCCCTTAACGTATCACGCCCTCATGGATAAGCTCACCAAGGTTGTGATCTCCTATTTGAATGCACAGATACGGGCGGGAGTCCAGGCGATTCAAATCTTCGATACCTGGGTCGAGTGTTTAAGCCCCGGCGATTACAGAGAGTATGTGATGCCCTATACCAAACGGGTTATCGATGGATTAAACCCTGGGACGGGGAATGAATATGTCCCCCTGATCCATTATGCCAGGGGAGGAGCGATGCTCCTCGAATCGATGAAGGAAGCCGGTGGAGATGTGATCGGCATCGATTGGCGCATCGATCTGGATGTGGCCTGGGAACGCCTGGGTTACGATGTTGCCATCCAAGGAAACCTCGACCCAACCGTTCTTTTTGCTCCACCGGAGGAAATCGAAAGGCGAGTGAAGGATATTCTGAATCGGGTAGGCAATAGACCCGGGCATATTTTCAATCTCGGTCATGGTGTTTTGCCCCAGACACCGGTAGAGCACGTCATCTTCATGGTGGAGGCTGTCCACAAGCACAGCAAAAGGCGGTGAAGAACTCGAATGTCGAAAGTCGAAAGTCGAGGACCTAAAATAGGCGTTCTTCTCCTGGGTTTCGGGGCCCCGGACAGCCTTGAAGCGGTTGAGCCCTTTTTATATAACATCCTTTCCTGTCATGGGGAGATTTTTCCGCTCGATTTCAAGAGGCGATTGGAGAAGGTCATCCAACGTTATAGGGAGATTGGCGGGCGCTCGCCCCTTCTTGATATCACGAAGGAGCAGGCGCAGGCAATCGAGAAGCTGCTAAACATGGGGGACCGTGGCTTTAAGGTTTATATTGCCATGCGCCATTGGCATCCCTATATCCGGGATACGGTTAGAGACATCATCGGGGATGGGATCAAACGCGTTGTCGTTCTCAGTCTCTCTCCCCAGTACACCAGGATGACCACGGGCTCAGGCATTGAGGAATTGAAGCGGGTGCTGTCTGATCTCAAAGCCGATCTTGAAGTCACTTACATTGAGAGCTGGCATGATTCACCTTTTTATCTCGATGCTCTGGCGGAGAAAGTCGAGGAGGGATTGGCTTTGTTTGCCGAGGAGCACCGCGAAAAAGCCCAGGTGATTTTCAGTGCTCACAGCTTGCCCAGGAGGCTCATCGAATGTGGAGATCCTTATTTAAGACACTTGAAGGCCACAATTGCTGGGGTTTTGGAGCGCATCGGTCCCATACCATGGCATCTGGCGTTTCAGAGCCGAGGCGGTCCGGGTGAATGTTTGGAACCGGAAATCGATTCCATCCTGGACAGACTGGCAAAGGAGGGAAAGCGTGAGGTCCTGATAGTGCCCATAAGTTTTATATCTGACAATGTCGAGATCCTCTACGATATCGACATCGAGTTGCGCAAACGAGCGGAGTCGAAGGGAATCACGAAATTTCACCGTGCGCCCTCACTTAATGCCTCCCCAAGGTTCATTGAGGCCCTGGCCCAGATCGTTCTGGAGCATCTCTCAAAGAAAGGATAAAAATTTCATGGTGGAAAACCCTCTCTTTTCCAAGAAAAATTTCATTGATAAACCGGGCCTAAATATTCCCTCTGCCCTTATTTGGCAATTTACCTTAGCTTGCAACTCAAGATGCCTTCACTGTTACGCTAATGCGGGCAAGGCACTTCCCGCCGAACTCAGCAACCAGGAAGCCCTTATGGTTGCCCAAGAAGTGATTAGAGCGGGCATCCCCAGGGTCATCTTCACCGGAGGAGAACCTTTTCTCCGCTCCGATTTCCCAGAAGTTCTTCAGCTTTTGAGCGAAAATGGGGTTTCAATGAAGATTGAAACAAATGGAAGTCTCATCGATGAAAATCTTGTGAACTTTTTGGTAAACTTAAATCTTGCTTCCATAGAAATCAGTTTGGACGGTTCAGGGGCGGAAAGTCATGAGGGATTAAGACCTGGCTCAAGTTGGACTAAGGCGGTAAAGGCCATAAAATTGTTGAGCGAGGCAGGGATAAAAGTGCAGGTCTTGTTCATCCCAACTCGGATAAATTGCCGTGAAATTGAAGAGACGATTGGGCTCGCCTATTCACTTGCCGTTTCGGAATTCTTCGTTGGCGAACTTCTTCCCTTTGGAAGAGCCACAAAAAACTGGACTCTTCTTTCGCTTTCTCCTCAAGAGCAGGAGGACTTGGTGAAATTGATTTCTAACAACAGTTCCCGGTTTTCCCCTAAAATGAAAATTTTCTTCTTTTCCTTTAAAGAGGAGCTTAAAAAGCTTCTTTCCCAAGAGCCAAAAACGCTCTTTCTTTCCGCAGACGGAAGAGGAAAAATAAAAGGCTCTCTCCCCTTTTACATCGGAGATATAAGAAAAGAAAGCCTCTTCTCCATTTATGAGAAGATAAAAAAAGAATGGAGAAACCCAAAGTTAAGGAAGGAAATAGGGAAGTACCTTAAAACCCTTAAGAAAATTTAAGATGAAAGTCAAACTTTTTCAGAGGTGAAAGCAGGGGCAAAAGATAATGAAAAGGGTCGTAATCGTCGGCGGCGGGATTAGCGGACTTACCGCCGCATATAAAATCAGGAAGAAGTCCTCTGAGGCTAACCTGCCGATTGAAGTTTTACTCATTGAGGAGAAGAAAAGGCTGGGGGGCATATTCCTCACTGAGAAAGCAAATGATTTCCTCATCGAAGGGGGACCGGATTCCTTTGAATCGGAAAAACCGCATACCCTGGCTTTAGCTGAAGAATTGGGCATCGCTGAACGAGTGATTGGATGTAATGAGGAGGCACATCTCACCTTCATCTTCTGGAATAATAAATTATGGTCGTTGCCTCGGGGACTCTTGGCTCTCGCTCCGACGAGAATTTCTTCAATTTTTCTCTGCCCCCTTCTTTCCTGGTCCGGCAAGATGCGTGCCCTTCTTGACTTTATGATTCCACCTTTGGGAAACAAAGATGAGGAGATAAGTTTAGCCGAATTTTACAAACGTCGCTTTGGCAAAGAGGTGTTTGACCGTGTCGTCGAACCTCTTTTGGGTAGTATATATGCTTGTATACCTGAGATAATCAGCATAAAAAGTTGTTGGCCGAGAGCGCTTATTCTGGAAAAAGAATATGGCAGTCTCCTTCGGGGCATGCTAGCGAGAAGAAAAATGGCGAAGAAAAAGGCAAAACAGAAGCCGGTTTTTATGACTTTCAAAGAGGGCATGAGTGAGCTCACAAATACTCTTGCGGAACATATCGGAAGCGAAAATTTCATTACCGGGAGAAAACCGGTGAGCTTAAAACAAAATTCGGGGAAAGGTTTTACACTTCTTCTAGATGATGGAGGGACAATAACCGCCGATGCCTGTATTTTGGCAACTGCACCCTCTTATGCAACTGCGCAAATAGTCCGAAATATTGACCCTAGTCTAGCGGATATATTGCTCAAAATACCCTACGTCTCTTCGGCGACAATTTCCCTTGGCTATGAAAGAGAAAAACTTTCACATCCACTTCAAGGCTTTGGCGTCCTTGTGTCAAGGCAGGAAAAACTGCAGATTAAAGCGATTTCTTGGTCTTCAACTAAGTTTGCTTATCGAGCACCTGAAGGATATGTATTGATCAGGTGTTTTATTGGCACTGCCCAGGGTGAAGGAATAGTTTACCAAAGCGATGAAGAAATTTTAAAGGTAGTAAAGGAAGAACTGAAAAAAATTATGGGAATCAATAGCGAGCCCATCCTCACAAAAATTTATCGCTGGGAAAATTCCATGCCCCAGTATCTTTTAGGACACGGGGAAAGAGTTAGATTCATTGAGCAAAGGCTCACTCATAAATATCCAGGACTTTATCTCATCGGCAACGCTTATCATGGTATCGGCATCAACGATTGTATCTACAATGCCACTCAGGCGGCCGAAGGAACAATAGAATTTCTAGGAAAGTGATTTGGCGGATACTATGCAAGTCCTTATTCGGGAATGGAGGGGAGAATGGATAGTCGACCCCTTGGGGTTTTCGATTCGGGTGTGGGAGGTCTCACCGTTGTATCTGAAATAATCAAAGGCCTTCCCAACGAGAGCATAATTTATTTTGGGGATACCGCCCGTTTCCCCTATGGCTCTAAGAATTCAGATGACTTACAGAGATTTACCTTTGAAATAATCGATTTTCTTCGAGAGGAAGGCATCAAACTTGTGGTCATCGCCTGCAATAGCGCCTCTTCCGCTGCCTTGGAAGCGGCCCAGAAGCGTTTTGATATTCCCATAGTGGGCGTGATAGAACCAGGGGCAAGAGCCGCGGTTTTGGCCACGCGCACTCGTAAGGTCGGTGTGATAGGAACACAAGCCACCATCTCCAGCGGAGCTTATGCTCGAGCTGTGCGCTTATTCGATGCGGGTGTGCAAGTATATTCTCAAGCCTGTCCGGAACTCGCCGATTTCGTTGAGCGTGGGGAGATATCGGGGCCGAATGTCGAGCGGGTGGTGCGTTGGTATCTCTCTCCATTGATCTCAGCCGGTGTTGACAGTTTAATTTTGGGTTGCACCCATTATCCCTTGTTAACTGGGGCAATCCAAAAGGTTGTGGGTGATGAGGTAAGGCTCATAAGCTCAGCTAAAGAAGCCGCCAGGGAATTGAAGGAGCTCTTGGCAATGAAGGGGAGCTTTAGGGAGGGGGAATCTATCCCCTTTTATCGCTTCATTTCCAGTGGTGACCAAACTCGTTTTCTTGAATTAGGCGAAAGATTTTTGGGTCGAGAGATAAACGCTGTGGAGAGGGTTTCTTTGAAAGAAATAATCCTTCCCGGAGGCGGAGGGTGAAGGGATGACCTTTCTCACCAGAGGAGCGATAATAGCTGCACTTTATGCGGCTATTACCATACTTCTAGCCCCCATAAGTTATGGGCCTTTGCAGGTGCGCGTCTCGGAGGCCTTAACCGTCTTACCTTATTTAGAACCCGCAGCAGTACCTGGTCTCTTTGTGGGGTGCATCTTTGCAAATATCTATGGTGGGCTTGGACCCTGGGATATATTTGGAGGCTCCCTTCTGACATTGATAGCTGCCTTTCTCACTTGGCAAATTGGCAGGATATTTCGTAAAAGTGCCTCGCCGGTTATCCATTATTATTTTGGCCCGCTGCTCGCCTTGCTCCCACCGGTGATCATCAACGCCTTTGGTGTGGCTTGCATCCTCATGGTCGTTCTCAAAGTTCCATATTGGATAACCGCGCTATATGTTGGTATCGGTCAAAGCATCGCCGTATACATTCTGGGTTATCCATTGTTGTTGATCCTCCTAAAGGGAGGTTTCCCTACGGGTCTGTCTAGACTTGAGGGAAGGAAAATACGAAAATTAAAATCGTAGGCGAGAAAAATTGGAGTTAATAGTCCTTGGAACATCGGCGGCTTATCCCTATAAGGGAAAAGCTTGCAGTGGTTATCTCATAAAAGAAGAGAAAACCAATCTTTTGTTGGATTGTGGGACGGGGGTTTTGAGTAATCTTTTTCGCTGGCTCAATCCCATGGACCTTAACGTCATCGTGATCACCCATCTCCATACCGATCATTTTTTGGACATTTACCCATTGCGCTATTTTCTTCAATACGATTCCATACCATCTTTGCCCCTTAAAGTGCTTGCCCCACCTGGGGCTTCCGATTTCATCTGTCAACTCATTTCGAAAAAGGGGAAAGAACAATTTTTAGAGCTCTTTGCATTCTTAAGCATAAATGAGAAGATAAAATTTGAAATCGGACATTTAAAGCTCTATTTCCATCCAGTCCCTCATCTCATTCCTACCTTTGGCGTGAGGGTGGAGGGGGAAAGAAAACTCGCTTATTCATCCGATTGCTCCTATCATTCAAGCCTGGTAAATCTGGCGCGAGGGGCGGATATGTTTATTTGTGAGGCCACCCTTCAGCAAAAGGATGCCTCTTTACAGATAGGACATTTAACGGCAAGGCAGGCAGGCGAAATTGCTCAACAAGCGAAAGTAAAAAGGCTCCTCTTGACTCACATTTGGCCCGCTTACGACCCACTCATCTCCAAAGCTGAAGCCCAGGAAGCTTTCGATGGCGAAGTAATCTTGGCTGAGGAAAATAGAAGGTATGAAGTATAATTAAATTTAACCCTGGATATAATTCGTTCACAGGATTTTCTTCCAGCATTTCGTGCTGTTTATCCCAGGTCAATGCAAAATAACTTTGAATTTTGAATTTGAGATGTGAGGGAGGATAAATGACCAGAGTGGATGGAAGAAAACCCGACGAAATTCGCAAGGTCAATATCGTTAGAAATTTCATTCCTTATGCAGAGGGTTCGGTCCTTTTTGAGCTCGGGGATACCAGAGTTGTCTGTACCGCGAGCATCGAGGAGAAGGTACCAAGTTTCCTCAAGGATACAGGGCAAGGGTGGGTTACTGCGGAATATTCCATGCTTCCCAGGGCTACGGAGATCCGAACTCCTAGAGAATCCACAATGGGTAGGGTCGCCGGACGAACCCAGGAAATTCAACGGATGATCGGGCGTTCCCTGAGGTCAGTGGTGGACTTGAAGGCTTTGGGGGAGCTCACAATCTGGATCGATTGCGATGTCATACAGGCCGATGGAGGGACCCGAACGGCCGCAATCACGGGTTCATTCATCGCTCTCTATGACGCTCTGTATTTCTTATTAAAGCAGAAAAGAATATCGGAAATACCCTTATCCGAATATGTTGCAGCCACAAGTGTGGGGATAGTGGATGGCGAACTCCGTTTGGACCTATGTTTCCAGGAGGATGCCGGGGCTCAGGTTGATATGAATGTGGTGATGACCGATACGGGGAAAATTATCGAAATACAAGGCACGGCCGAAAGATATCCCTTCACGAGGAAGGAATTTCAACAACTCCTTGACCTGGCAGAAAAGGGGATAAGAGAGCTCATTAAGATTCAAAAGTCGCTTATAGGGGTGGAATTTTCGAAGGATGTTTAAGATCATAATTGCCAGCAAAAATGAGGGCAAAATAAGGGAAATCAAAGAGATCCTCAATTTGCCTCATGTGAAATTCCTGACTTATAAGGATCTTAATGATTGGCCGGAAATGAGGGAGACCGGAAAATCCTTTGCTGAGAACGCGATCCTTAAGGCGAAGACGTTGGTCGACCGATTTAAAATGGCTGCCCTGGCCGATGATTCCGGGCTTGAGGTCGACGCACTAGGGGGTGCACCGGGTATATTATCCGCTCATTACGCTGGCTCTCGTTGTTCAAGCGAGGAAAACAATGCCAAATTGCTTCGGGAACTCAGAGATCACCCAACGCCGCAAAGGAGAGCTCGTTTTAGATGTTATGCGGCACTGGCTACGCTGGAAGGGAAGATATTTGTGACCGAGGGGACTTGCGAGGGGTACATCGCCTTTGAACCAGTGGGATCTGGAGGTTTTGGATACGACCCCATTTTCATCCCCTTGGGGCGCGATAAAACATTGGCGGAACTGTCAACTCAGGAAAAGAACAAGATTAGTCATAGGGGACAAGCTTTTACAAGGATGCGACAAATATTGGAGGAGAGAATCGGCAAATGGCTTTAACCGCTGTTAGCTTGCTACATTCATATATTTATTTTATACTTACAATTGGTCAAACGGGGTGTGGCGCAGCTTGGTTAGCGCGCTTGCTTTGGGAGCAAGAGGTCGGAGGTTCAAATCCTCTCACCCCGACCAACCTTTGGCAAGCAATCGCTTGATAGCATTCTGAGCTTAGCGAGGATGATGCGGAGCGAAGTGGATTTGAAGCTCCGAAGGGGGTATATTTTTCGGGGGAAGGATTCCCCCGAATCATTCGTAGGGAAGGGTGGAATCGGCGGGAGACCGTGAGGTTTCTCGTTCCGAAAGCGAGCTTGAAAAGCGAGCGTGAGGAGGTTCAAATCCTCTCACCCCGACCAAAAATCGGTGAACGGTCAAAGGTGAACAATTCGCGGAGCGAATTTATAGGCGGATGTAGCTCAGTTGGTAGAGCATCAGCCTTCCAAGCTGAGGGTCGCGGGTTCAAGTCCCGTCATCCGCTCCAAGTAGTGTTAATTGATGGCTTCGTTCCAAGTAGTTTGCAAATTTTGTAAACCTGGTGCGGACTTGAAACCGCGACAAGGGGTTTGGGGGAAGGATTTCTCCCAAGCAGTCAAGAGGGGGAGAATAAACTCTTGACTATTTTTTGCCCTCGTAGCTCAACTGGATAGAGCATCGGACTTCTAATCCGAAGGTTGCCCGTTCGAGTCGGGCCGAGGGCACATAGACTGTGAACTACGAACTAATTTGCGAAGCAAATTTTTCATGGTGACCGTAGCTCAAGTGGTCAGAGCATTGGACTGTGGCTCCAAAGGTTGGGGGTTCAAGTCCCCTCGGTCACCCCATTAAAAACAGTCAAGAGTCGTAAGTCAGAGGTCAAAAGAGGAATGGAGTTTAATGACTCTTGACTAGCGAACGAAGTGAGCGATTGACTCTTCACTTGATTTTGTTGTGCGCCTGTAGCTCAGTGGACAGAGCGCCGGACTTCGAATCCGAAGGTCGGGGGTTCAAGTCCCTCCAGGCGCACCATTCCAAAATCACTTTTGGAGATCAAATTTTTCTTAGAAAAATTAGGGTCGTTAGCTCAGTTGGTAGAGCGGCGGACTCTTAATCCGTTGGTCGCAGGTTCGAGTCCTGCACGACCCACAAAAACCAGTCAAGAGTGAAGAGTCAAAAGTTAACCATCAACTGCTAACCAATAACTGAATTTGGGCGAGAGTGGCGGAATTGGTAGACGCGCTGGACTTAGGATCCAGTGGGGAAACCCGTAGGGGTTCGAGTCCCCTCTCTCGCACATTTGCATTATAATCTTAACGAGTATTTATAACCGTGGTTCAGTCCGAAACCGCTAATAACTGAGCCTCGGCTTTGCCGAGGCACTTAATTATAAGGAGAAGATATTTTTGAAGACAACGGTCGAGGAACTCGAAAAGAACAAAGTCTTATTAAAGGTAGAAGTCCCCGCGGGCGACGTGGATCAAGCCATAAAGAAGGCATATAAGAGCATATCCAACAAAGTGAGCATTCCGGGGTTTCGAAAGGGAAGGATCCCAAGGAAGATCATCGATGCTCGGATCGGGAAGGAATCGGTATTGCAGGAGGTGCTCAGTGAGATGCTCCCGGTCTACTATTTGCAGGCGGTTGAAAAGAGTGGGATAAAACCCATCGATAAACCGGAAATCGAAGTTGTCCGGTTAGAGGAGGGTCAACCCCTTTTATTCAATGCCAAGGTGCAGGTCAAGCCAAAGGTTAAGTTGGGTAAATATAAGGGTGTAAAGGTAAAAATGCCCTCCATCGAGGTCTCCGATAAGGAGATTAATGGCCATATAGAGCTGTTAAAGGATAGATTCGCCCAGCTTGAGCCAGTGACGAGGAATCTCCACAAGGATGACTTTGCTTTGATTGACTTTGAGGGCTTTGTGGATGGCAAGCCCTTTGAAGGAGGTTCGGCCAACGATTACCTACTCCAGGTCGGTTCAGGCACTTTCGCCCCTGGTTTCGAGGACAAACTCATTGGGGCTCGTAGGGGGGAAATAAGGGAAATCTTCATCGATATGCCCCAAGAGCACCCCATCGCCGAAATTGCGGGGAAAAAGGTAAAATTCAAAGTTTTTGTAAAGGAGATAAAGCAAAAGAAACTTCCCAAAGTGAATGATGAATTCGCCAAGGAGGTTGGCGAATTCGAAACCTTGAAGGAGCTTAAAGATGATGTTAGGGGGAGGTTGGAGGAGGCAAAGCGGGCCCAAGACCAGTACGCTCTCCGTGGCAAGGTTCTTGAAGCTGTTTCAGAAGGTGCTGAAGTGGAAATTCCCGAGATAATGGCGGAGCGTAGGGTAAATGAGATGATAAGCGAATTTTCCTTTAATCTCAAAAGCAGGGGGCTCGATTTGAATGATTATTTGAAGACCACCAATACCAACATGGAAAGTTTAAGGGGGCGTTTTAAAAAGGATGCCTTAAGAACCTTAAAAAATGAGCTCGTCTTGGGGGCTATCGGAGAGAAAGAAGGACTTGAAGTTAAAGAGGAAGAAGTTGATAATGAAATTGAGAAGTTAGCCCAAAGGATGAATGTGGAAGCGAGTGAGGTCAAAAAGCGGTTAGAGGAGAGAGGGAATTTGGAACTTTTAAGAGAAGATATCCTATTGCGGAAGACCTTAGATTGGCTGGTCAATCAAGCTGAGATCAAGAGGGAAAGGAAGGGAAAGAAAAATGACCAACCTGTTAATCCCAATAGTGGTGGAGCAGACTAATAGAGGAGAAAGGTCGTTTGATATCTATTCAAGATTGCTCAATGAGCGCATAATATTTTTGGGTAATGAGATAAATGATCAAGTGGCCAACGTGGTCATAGCCCAGATGCTTCATCTAGAATCGGATGATCCGGAGAAGGACATTCATCTGTACATCAATAGCTCAGGGGGACTCATCACTTCAACCTTAGCCATCTATGATACCATGCAATATATAAGACCCTCTATCTCAACGATCTGCATAGGTCAAGCCGCGAGTGCTGCTGCTGTCCTTTTGGCGGCTGGAACAAAGGGAAAGAGATTCGCTCTGCCCAATGCACGAATATTAATTCATCAACCTCACGGTGCAGTTACTGGACAGGCAGTTGATGTCGACATTCAGGCCAGAGAAATGTTGCGCCTACGTCAGCTGCTCAATGAGATTTTGGCCAAACATACGCGGCAGCCTCTTGAGAAAATCCAAAAGGATACCGACAGAGATTTCATCATGACCGCCGAACAGGCCAAAGAATATGGGATGATCGATGAGGTTGTCGTTCAAAGGAAGAAAGCATAGGAGGTGCGATCGTGGCAAAATTCGGCGATATGGATCATTTGAAGTGTTCCTTTTGCGGCAAGAGCCAGCGACAGGTGAGGAAACTCATTGCTGGTCCTGGTGTTTATATCTGTGATGAGTGCATAGATCTGTGCAATGAAATCATCGAGGAGGAAGTGGAGCGAGAGACCGAGTTCAAATTCGAACATCTCCCAAAGCCCAAAGAGATATATAATGCGCTCAATGAATATGTGATCGGCCAGGATATGGCCAAAAAAATTCTCTCTGTTGCCGTATACAATCACTATAAGAGGATTCAGGCGGAGCCGCAAGGCGAAAAGGAGGTGGAGCTTCAAAAGAGCAACGTTCTTCTCCTGGGTCCCACTGGGTGTGGTAAGACTTTGCTCGCTCAAACCCTGGCCAAGATACTGAATGTACCCTTCGCCATTGCTGATGCCACAACCCTCACCGAGGCGGGATACGTCGGTGAGGATGTCGAGAATATTCTGCTCAGGTTGATTCAGGCAGCTGACTACGATGTGAGAAGGGCAGAAACGGGCATAGTCTATATCGACGAAATAGATAAGATAGCTCGCAAGTCTGAAAGTCCCTCTATCACCAGGGATGTTTCCGGGGAAGGCGTCCAACAGGCTTTGCTCAAGATACTGGAGGGCACCGAGGCGAATGTGCCTCCCCATGGGGGGCGCAAGCACCCGCATCAAGAGTTCATACAGATAAACACGGCGAATATTTTGTTCATCTGTGGGGGAGCCTTCAACGGTCTTGAAAAGATAATAGAGGCTCGCATCGGAAAGAAGGAAATCGGGTTCGGTGCCGATGTTAGGAAGCGTGAGGAAAAGGAGATCGGAGAGATCTTATCCCAGGTGCTTCCCGAGGATCTCATAAAGTACGGCCTCATTCCGGAATTCGTGGGAAGGCTTCCCGTGGTCTGCGCGGTTCACAATCTTGCCAAGGAAGACCTGGTAAAAATCTTGACTGAACCCAGAAATGCTCTGGTTAAACAGTACAGGAGATTCTTCGAGTATGATGGAGTGGAGCTCGTCTTCACCGAAGATGCTTTGTATGCCATCGCTGAGAGAGCTCTCAAGAGAGCCAGTGGGGCAAGGGGTCTAAGGTCCATACTTGAAGGCACCCTGCTCAATGTGATGTACGAATTACCCTCTAAACCCAACGTTACCAAATGTATGATCACTAGGGAAACCATTGAGAAGAACCTGGAACCCACCTTGGTGACTGAAAGCGCGGAATTCTCCTCGGATGAGGGGATTCTGGCTTAGTCAATGACAAAAGCCCGATATCGGGGCTTTTGTTTTTTTGACGGGTAAAAATCTCGGCAAAGCGTCATGAATCACGGATAAATTAAGATTCAGCTGGTAATATATGGTTTTTAACTTTGTCCCTTCACCTTCACCCAGTCCATCCTCATTAAAGAATTAGCAATTTAATCCCGATATTAAAGATAGTGTCAGAAATGGGCAAAAAAGGTAAGGCCAAAAAGGACAGGGAGCTAGTTTGTATATTTTTAGGACTGGAATTATATGCTAGCCCAGAGAAGGCAATTCTTCTAAAATCCGATATCCTTGACCTCATTTTTTCCCATTTTAAGAACTCATCCCTCGTTGGCATCAGGGAGTATCCCCCGGTAGAACTCACTCCGACCTTCACAAAATGGCTCCGTGAGATGGACGCTCTCCTTAAGCGAAGACGATAAATTCATTTTCTCTCGCGAAAATTTAAGCAAAATTTAATATAATAAGCAAGGCTTCTCAAAATGCTTCTCGAAAGGGGTAAAGCCGTGAACATATTGGGCATAAATTGCTTTTCTCATGATACATCGGCTTGTCTCCTGGTGGATGGCGAAGTCATCGCCTTTGCTGAGGAGGAAAGATTCAACAAGGAGAAGCACACAAGAGCTTTTCCCTATAATGCTATTGATTTTTGTTTAAGCGAGGGAAATACCAGCATCAATGATCTTGACTACGTTGGCTTCCCTTTCAAGCCTGGGCTGGACTATTGGCGGGGCTTCATCGATTTTCTGAAGGGCATTCCCCTTTCCTCACGGAGATTTGCGGGACAGACCTACTTCGATTATTCCCTCATAAAAAAGGTCGTCGATTTCAAAAAGAGATATGGCTACAGGAATAAGATCCTCTTCGTGGGGCATCACGAGGCTCACGCCGCAAGCAGTTTCTATGTCTCTCCCTTTGATAAGGCGGCTATCCTGTCCATCGACAGGGGAGGCGATTACCTCTCCACATTGCTTGCCCGTGGGGAAGGAAACCGAACCGAAGTCCTCAAGCGAATAAAAAATCCCCATTCGCTTGGCTCTCTATACACAGTGGTCACGGCATACCTCGGGTTTAAACCCAATAGTGATGAGGGGAAGGTCATGGGTCTGGCCCCCTATGGTAGACCAACCTATCTTCAAAATTTCCGAGAAATCGTAAGGCTGAATGAGGGTGGCGAATTCAAGATAGATTTGAGCTATTTCACTTATCACATACTCGGGGGCTATGGAGTCTCCCCGAAATTCCTTAAGCTCTTTGGGCAGGCTCGAGAGCCGGAGAGCGAGATTCACGAAAGGCACGAGGATATAGCCTGGGCTCTTCAGAAGGTGACGGAAGAAGCAGCTCTTCACCTGGCGAACCATCTCCATTCAATCACCGGTGAAAAAAATTTGTGCGTAGCCGGTGGCGTGGGATTAAATAGCGTCATGAATGCAGCTTTCCTAAGGGAGAGTCCTTTTGAGCATATCTTCATCCAACCAGCGGCAAACGATGCGGGAACATCCCTGGGTTGTGCCCTGTATATATGGCACATGCTACTGGGAAGGGAGAGAAATTACGCGATGGAACACGCTTATTATGGTCCCGAATTTTCCAACGATGAGATCGAAAGGACTTTGGAAAATCACGGGGTGCCCTATAGTTATGTTGAAAATCCAGCTAAGGCCGGCGCAGAACTCGTGGCCCGGGGCAAAATTGTGGGTTGGTTCCAGGGAAGGATGGAGGTTGGACCGAGGGCTTTGGGCAACCGGAGTATCCTCGCCGACCCCCGCGATCCAAATATGAAGGATATTCTAAATAGAAAGGTAAAGCACAGGGAAAGTTTTCGCCCGTTTGCCCCTTCTGTGCTGGAAGAATACGCCGAGGATTATTTCGACGATTACTATCCCTCCCCCTTTATGCTCTTAGTCTTGCCCATCAAGGGGGATAGAAAGGGAATGATTCCCGCTGTGTGTCACGTGGATGGGACGGGTAGACTCCAAACGGTCACCGGTGAAGAAAATCCACTTTATTGGGAGCTGATCAATGAGTTTAAAAAGATCACGGGCATCCCCTTGGTTGTAAATACCTCTTTTAATGTGAGGGGACAACCCATCGTTATGTCACCCCAGGACGCCTTGGAGTGTTACCTTTCCACGCAGCTGGATTGCTTGATTATGGGGAACTACCTTTTAGAGAAGGATTAAGATTTTATTTGACGCAGGTGGCATTCTCCGCATTGAGTTTGATTTGCGGAGTGGTGTGGGTAATAAAATAGATTAGCCTTCCTCATATAATAAAACCATTGGCAGAAGAGGATCAGTATTATGAGGATGAATATGGCCACAAAATTTGTCTTTCTTTCCCCCATGGAACCCACCTTTTTCTTCGATATATCCTACCATCTACTTCCCAGTAGGTCAAAGATAATTCAAAATGTAAAGATCAAAAATCAAAATTGCAGATTAAAATCCAAAAATCATTTATAAGCCCGAAGCCTCTTGTCCGAAGTCAAAAGATTATAGGACCTTTTAGAAAAATTCAGTAATTTATGACCTGGATGTTGGACTTGGAGAAGAGAGCTTTTTGCTTGCAAAGGTAACCAAAGACTGTAAAATATTTCTATAGGCTCATAACCATATAAAACAAAACTCAAGCGGCTAAATCCTGAAATGTGAACTGAGCTACCGAGTTCCTGAGCCCCAGAGCTTAAATTTGAGGAAAAGGTGAGAAATTGAAGAGAGAAATTTCTCCCGCATACAATCCGAAAGATGTGGAAGACAAATGGTATTCCCACTGGTTTTCCAAGGGATATTTTCACGCTCCAATTGATAGGAGCAGAGAGCCCTTTACCATCGTCATTCCTCCTCCCAACATCACGGGCTCACTGCACATGGGACATGCTTTGAATAATATCCTCCAAGATATCATCGTTCGAAAGAAGCGCATGGAGGGCTGTGTTACCCTATGGCTTCCTGGGACGGACCACGCGGGCATAGCTACTCAAAATGTGGTGGAGCAGGAACTGGCCAGGGAAGGCCTTACTCGCCGGGACTTAGGGCGTGAGAAATTTCTGGAGAAGGTTTGGGAGTGGAAGGAAAAATATGGCAGTACCATTATAAATCAGTTGAAGCGCCTGGGTTGCTCCTGCGACTGGGACCGGGAAAGATTCACCATGGATGAGGGCTACTCACGGGCGGTTAAAACCGTCTTCGTCGGGCTATTCAAGGAAGGTTTGATCTATAGGGGAAATTACATCATAAATTGGTGTCCCAGATGTTACACCGCTCTTTCCGATCTTGAGGTGGATCACGAGGAGAGAGAAGGGAGCCTGTGGTATATAAAATATCCCTTTGAGGATTCCCAGGAGTATTTGACCATAGCTACAACTCGCCCGGAGACATTATTGGGCGATACCGCCGTAGCCGTCCACCCCAATGACGAAAGATATCAAAAATACGTGGGAAAGACTTTAATCCTTCCGTTCTTAAGAAGAAAGATTTCCATAATAGCCGATGAATACGTCGATCCGGAATTTGGAACGGGAGCGGTTAAGGTCACCCCAGCCCACGACCCCAATGACTTTGAAATAGGTCAACGCCACAAGCTACCACAGGTGGTTGTCCTCACACCCGATGCTAAGATTAATGAAAATGGTGGACCTTATAACGGGATGGATAGATACGAATGCCGTGAGGCGATCCTCAAGGATTTGGAGAGGGAAGGATTGCTGGAGAAAGTGGAGCCTCATCTCCACGCCGTGGGCCACTGTTATCGCTGTGAAACCGTCGTGGAACCCTATCTTTCCGAGCAATGGTTCATTAAGATGAAGCCACTGGCTGAATCGGCCATTAAGGCCGTGAAGGAGGGTAAGGTTAAATTCACCCCAAAGCGCTGGGAGAAAGTTTATTTTGACTGGATGTATAACATAAAGGATTGGTGCATTTCCAGGCAAATTTGGTGGGGCCACCAGATTCCGGTGTGGTATTGTGACCGGTGTGGTGAAATCATCGTGGAGATGGAGGAACCCACCTCCTGCACTAAGTGTGGGAACTTAAGCTTAAGACAGGACACGGATGTTTTGGATACCTGGTTCAGTTCAGCCCTATGGCCCTTCGCCGTCTTCGGTTGGCCTGAAAAAACCGAGGATTTAAGCTATTTTTATCCCACCTCTCTCCTTTCCACGGGATTTGACATCATTTACTTCTGGGTAGCGCGGATGATCATAATGGGTCTACACTTCATGCATGACGTCCCCTTCAGGGAGGTTTATATCCATGCCCTCATCCGAGATGCTTTAGGTCGGAAGATGAGCAAATCCCTGGGCAACGTGATAGATCCCATCGATATGATCGGGAAATATGGTACTGATGCCTTGCGGTTCACCCTAGCCGCTCTGGCTACCCCGGGCAGAGACATCTTCCTTTCGGAGGAGAAAATCGAGGGCAATAGAAATTTTGTCAACAAGATATGGAATGCTTCGAGATTCGTTCTCATGAATTTGGAGGGATACTCTCCAGAAGAAGCGCAATCCCAAGAGCTCGAATATACCCTGGCGGATAGGTGGATCCTGAGTAGATATACGAGGACGGTTTCCCTGGTCGAGGAAAATATGAACTCCTACAACTTTAGTGAGGCCTGTAGAATCCTGTACGATTTCTTCTGGGGCGAATTCTGCGATTGGTATATAGAGCTCACCAAACCCCGCCTTTACCCAACGAGCGACGAGCAACGAGCGACGAGCGGCTTGGAAAGGTTGACCGCTCAGCATGTATTGCTATGGGTTTTGGGGGGAACCCTCCGACTATTGCATCCATTCATGCCCTTTGTGACCGAGGAGATCTGGCAAAGACTCCCTGCCCTCCCTACCAGGAAGAGCATTGTGATTGCCCCTTGGCCCAAATCCGATCCCTCCCTAATCGACGCCACGCCCGAGAGGGAAATGGGGATTCTCAAGGATGTGACGGTGGCGATCCGCTCCATCAGGTCAACTTTCAGACTCCATCCACGTGGGAAAATCCATGTTTTCCTCAAACCCCCCTCCCAAGATGTTCTGGAGATTCTTCAAGCCAACTCCAATTATATTTCCCAATTAGCAGGTGTTTCAGAGCTCACCATGGATAGAGAAATCTCAAGACCCGAACATTCCGCAGCGGCAGTTGAGCATGGGATAGAGATATTCATTCCCCTCGCTGGGCTGATCGACATAGAGAAAGAGCGCTCAAGATTGGGAAAGAAATTAATGGATGTCAAGAAGGAATTACAAGGGGTGGAAAGGAAACTCTCAAGGAAGAAGTTTCTGGAAAAGGCCTCTCCTGAAGTGGTTGAGAAAGAGAAACGAAAATTTGCCGCCCTCGTGGATAAGAAGAAAAAGCTCGAACTCCAATTAAAGCAAATTGGGTAATCGGTGAGACCAGGGTTGCGGGTGATGAACCAAGAAATGGTGAGGGGTGGAATGGATTATCAAAAGGCCATCGATTATCTTGAATCCACGATCCATCTGGGCATCAACCCCGGTTTGCAAAGGATTAAAGCCCTATGCAAAGAGCTGGGTGACCCTCACTTTTCTTATCCCACTATTCATATTACCGGCACCAATGGCAAGACTTCAGTAACGAAGATGATCGCCTCCATTCTTTCCGCCCATGGCCTTAAAACTGGCGCGTATATCTCCCCGCATCTATCCTCGTACACCGAGAGGATTTCCGTGGATGGGAGGAATATCGCCGAGGAGGAATTCGCCTCCGTCTTAACGGATATAGCTGGCACAATTGAAAAGGTTAATCTGAAATTTCATCCCGAAAGGCTCACCCACTTTGAGATCCTCACGGCTCTGGCCTTCTTCTACTTCCACCACGAAAATATCGATTGCGGTGTTATCGAGGTTGGTATGGGAGGAAGGTGGGATGCCACGAACATTATTCCATCAAAGGTTGCCGTACTCATCAGTGTGGCTCTGGAGCACACAGACAGATTGGGGACCTCCATCCATCAAATCGCCACGGAAAAGGCGCAGATCATTAAGGATCAATGCAAAGCGGTTGTGGGCTCGTTGCCCCAAGATGCCTTTCAAGTCGTTGAGAAGAAATGCATTGAACAGGGAGCAAACATGAGGGTATTGGGAAGGGATTTTTCACTGCTTTCCCGCGAGCTGCTCGTCGATGCACAAAAATTATCCATACAGGGGTTATATGATAACTATACGGACTTGAACCTTCCTTTATTTGGAAAGCATCAAGCTCAAAATGGAGCGATAGCCATGGTTGCCACCGAAAGTTTTTATGAAAAACCCCTTTCTCTTTCCAAGTTGAAGAAGGGATTTTCCAAGGTTGATTGCCCAGGTCGATTGGAGATAATGGCGAAACATCCCTTCGTGGTCTTAGATGGAGCCCATAACCCCGCTGCGGCAATAGAGCTTGCCCGGTCGCTTCAATCGGAGTTCGCCTTCGAGCGTTTGATTTTGGTGCTGGCTATTTTAAAGGATAAGGACATCGACGGGATTTTAAAAGGGTTGGTTGATATGGCTTCCTTTGTAATTTTATCTCAAAACCAGTCCTCTCGCTGTGCTCCAGCTCAGCTTCTTGAGGAAAAAATTTCCAACTATAGTAGCTGTTTCATACGCCAGCCAAACCTCGGAGACGCCATAGAGCTCGCTTTGAAAATGGCGAAGCCCCAGGATCTTATATGCATCACCGGTTCGTTGTATACGGTTGGCGAAGCGAGAGAGCATCTTTTACAAAGGCAAGAGATTATTCAATCCATGTGATCGTCGACTGAAAAGAGAATCGTGACTCAAGAGGTCAAGGAGTGAGCGATGGATTTATTCGCGGTCTTTTCAGATTTTCTTGGTTCACCAATATTTCGTTTGCTCGCCAACCTCTTCTTCTTGTTTTTGATGATGCTCTGGGTGAGTTTGGTCTATTGGACCTATAGGGATGCCAAAAAGAGGGGCGCCTTTGCCTTTTATTGGGCGGTTGTAGTCCTATTTTTCAACGTATTCGGGTGGATTATCTACCTCATCGTGAGACCCCCTGAATTTCTTGACGAGGTCAAGGACAGGGAACTGGATATAAAGACGAAGGAAGCCCTTCTGGGCACAACTAGCACCGTGTGCCCCGCTTGTTTTAAGCCCATAGAAGGTGATTTTCTGATCTGTCCTTACTGCATGAAGAAACTCAAGAAGCCCTGTCCCTCTTGCGGTCGTCCGCTCAAAATGGGCTGGACCGTGTGTCCATATTGTAGAACATCACTCTAGATGAGGATAATTTGGTAATTTGGTAACTTGGTTGGTAATACCCATTAACTCAATAACCCAGTAACCAAATAGGAGGGGGGAGGTTTTTGCAGAAAACATTGGTGATGATCAAACCCGATGGTGTCAGAAGGAAACTCATTGGCGAAATTATCGGACGTTTTGAGGCGAGAGGGCTCAATATACATGGCTTAAAGCTCATTCACCTTTCTAGGAAGAAGGCGGAGGAACTTTACTCTATCCATAGGGGAAAACCCTTCTTTGGGACGCTGGTAGATTTCGTGATTTCGGGTCCGGTGGTGGTCATGGTCTTAAGTGGGCCACGAGCCATTGAGGTTGTGAGAACGATGATGGGGGCAACCGATCCCATCAAATCTCAGCCGGGAACCATACGCGGTGACTTCGCTTTGGAGATAACGGAGAACATCATC
This sequence comes from Actinomycetota bacterium, assembly GCA_030018275.1. Taxonomy (NCBI): domain Bacteria; kingdom Bacillati; phylum Actinomycetota; species Actinomycetota bacterium. The sequence continues at coordinate 40,984 of JASEGB010000006.1, forward strand.
CATGCAGCGGACTCCGAGGAAAGAGCCGAATTTGAGATATCACTTTTTTTCAATGAGGAAGAACTTGTACAATCCCAATGTTGTTAAAATTCTCCACCCGCTCGCTCTTCTTTTTAACCTTATGTCAAACGAAAGGAGCAGTTCACCAAGAAGTTCTTTCACAAGGATTTAGAAAGTTTTATTCTTAAATGCCAACGATTTCTTTTTCACTTTAATTTTTTCATTAATAATGGCGATGCTCAAAAAATCAAATTTACAGGAAAGAATAGAGGTGAACCGATGCTTAGTAAAAGCACCGAAGCCTATATAAGTTTCGGTGAACTCGATCCCCAGTTTAAATACGAAATTTCGAGGCTACCAGGTGGAGAGAATATAAAGTATTGCTTTGCTTGTGGTACGTGTAGTGCTGGATGTCCGGTGAGAGAGATAGATGAGAAATATAATCCGAGAGGATAATAAGAATGGCGCTTCTCGGTATCAAAGATCGCGTTTTATCCAGCGACTTAATTTGGCTCTGCTCCACCTGTTATACCTGCCATGAGCGTTGTCCTCAGGGTGTGAAAATAACGGAGGTAATGAACGTCCTGAAAAATATGGCTGTAAGGGAAGGATACATCCACCCATCCTTCACCCGGCAGGTCGAACTCATCGCTGCACATGGAAGGCTTTATGAGATGGACGAGTTTGATAACAAAAAGCGCGAGAGGGTGGGCTTGCCTCCCGTGGCCACAAAATGTCCCGAGGCCAGCGAGATATTCAATATTACTAGAATACTCAAAGTCGTCAGCAAATCCAAGTCCAAGGAGTAAAAATTGAAGGTGAGAGCGATGAAATATGCTTTATTCTTGGGGTGTACAGTACCGGCAAGGGCCAGAAACTATGAACTCTCCACAAGGAAAGTTGCACAAGCACTGGGGATAGAGTTTGCGGATATAATGGGCTTTTCCTGCTGTGGATTTCCCGTAAAATCCGTGGATATCGAAACCACCATGCTTCTGGCGGCCAGAAATTTAAGTTTGGCGGAGGAGAAAAATCTCAATATATGCACAATATGTAGCGCTTGTACATCTATCCTCACCGAGGCCAATAAAGAGCTCAAGGAGAATGGTGAGTTAAAGGAGAAAGTGAATAGAAATTGGCCAAAATAAAGAGGAAGTACAGGGATAGTGTTGAGGTCAAACATTTTGCGAGAATCCTTTACGAGGATATTGGTATCGAGCAGATAAAGAGTAGCGTCAAGAAAAACCTTAAAAGCATCAAATTTGCTCCCCACTATGGCTGCCATTATTTAAAACCCTCGGAAATCTACGGGAATTTCGATGACCCAGAGAATCCCAAATCGTTAGATGAATTAATCAAGGTCACTGGGGCGGAGGTCATCGATTACGAGGATAAAAAGCTTTGTTGTGGCGGAGCCATTCTGGGTGTGGACGAAGATATTTCTCTAACCATGGCCAAGAAAAAATTGGATCATGTAAGCGATCGAGGTGCCGATGCAATCAGTCTCATCTGCCCATTTTGCAGCATAATGTATGACGACAACCAAAGAAAGATCGAATCACAATTCGGGGTCTCTTACAATTTGCCCGTGCTTTACTATCCTCAGGTTTTGGGCCTAGCCCTTGGTTTTGACTCTAATGAATTGGGATTGCAAATGAATCGGGTTAAAGCCACTGAAATCATCAATAAACTACAAAAGGGGAAGACCGAATCGTGAACAACAATAAAAAATTGGTGAACCCCAGGATAGGAGTATATGTATGCCACTGTGGTTTGAATATCGCCGGTGTCGTCGATGTCGCCGCCGTTCGCGACTACGCAAAAACATTACCGGGAGTCGTGGTCGCTCGAGATAACAGGTATACCTGTAGTGAGGTGGGGCAAAGAGTCATAGCCGAGGACATAAAACGGCATAAACTCGAGGGAGTGGTCGTAGCTTCTTGTACCCCTAGGCTTCATGAGTCAACCTTCCAACGAGTTTTAAGGGAGAATGGTCTGAATCCATACCTCTTGGAGATGGCGAACATCCGCGATCAATGCTCCTGGGTTCACTATGATGAGCCTGAAAAGGCGCCCCCTGTTCATCATGAGGAGTTTGCAGAACGGCGCTGATGGAGTCCTTGTTTCGGGATGCCACCCCGGTGATTGCCATTACATCAGCGGAAATTATATCGCCAGGAGGAGATTCGCCATCCTCAAAAATCTCCTAGAATATGTGGGTATTGAACCGGGGAGAGTGCAGTTCTCATGGGTCTCCGCCTCTGAAGGTGAAAAGTTCGCCAGGGTTGCCGAGGATGTGGTGGAGCAGGTTAAAGCTTTGGGTCCGGCAAAGAGACTGGTGAAGAGGAAAGCCGACCCCCATTAGTTTTAAAAATTCTCGAAAGGCGTGTATATCCATGCAAAAAAGGGAGAAATTGCTAAAAGAAGAGGTTAAAAAGTTACTCAGTGGGAAGCAAGTCGAGCTGGTAATTGGCTATGAGAAGGGCACCCTTGCCCTTCGAACGACCCCTTGCTTCCTTGCCAGTGTGGATGATGTCGACAGACTCGTTTGGAATGAGTTCTGTGAAAACAATCTTGCCAAGTATCTGCCCGGAAGAAAGGAAAAGGTAGCCATCGTTGCCAAAGGATGCGATGTTCGTTCAATCGTGGGCTTGATTCAAGAGGGGCAGATTACCAGAGAGCAGAGATTTATAATCGGTATCCCCTGCGAGGGGATGATCGATGGGAGAAAAATTGAATCCAGGTTGGGCGAAAAGGAGATATTGGAAGCCACCTGTGAAAATGGGGAAATTCTTCTCCGCGGGGAGGATTTCCAAGAAATATTGAAGAAAGGCGATTTTCTCTATGATTCCTGTAAAGTTTGTAAATACAGAAACCCCATTGTTTTCGATCTGTTGATCGGAGATAGGGTGCCGGAGTTGGAGAAAATCGATGAGTATGCTGAAGTTAGGAAATTCGAAGCCGAATCTCCCGATGAGCGATGGCTCTATTTTCAGAAGGAAATCAGCGAGTGTATCAGGTGTTATGCTTGCAGGAGCGCTTGCCCCTTGTGCTATTGCGAGCAGTGTTTTGTCGATCAATCTCAACCCAGGTGGATCGGCATTACGGACAATCCCTCCGATGTTGGGATTTTCCATCTCTTCAGAGTATTCCATGTGGCTGGACGTTGTGTCGATTGTGGGGCATGCAGCAGGGCTTGTCCCATGAATATCGATCACCGGTGGTTGCTCAAGAAAATGGAAAAGGATGTAAAGGAGCTCTTTGGTTACGAAGCGGGTCTTAGCGTGGAGGAGGTACCACCTCTGGCGACCTTTAAGGAGGAAGATCCACAAGATTTCATAAAATAATCCGATTCAAAAAGGTGTACCGTGAGCGAAAAGGCGATCCAGAAAAATAAAATGGTAGATTTCTTAAATGAACTCCTCAAGGCTTATAAGGTATTCGCCCCCGTAAAGAGAGATCAAGATGTCCTTTTCGATGCCATTCAATCCGGTGGGGAGATGACCCTTGGTCATTTTAACTGTAAGATCCCTCCCAAGGAGATTTTCTTCCCGAGATCGGAGAAAATACTGGAATATGTTCAAGATGAGGAAGTCAAGGTGAGAGAGGTTCTCCCCCTCCCTTGAATGTCTAAGACAAACCTAACTTGTTAATATCCATCTTAACCATGTGTAATATATTAAAAGCAAGGAGGGGTGGAGATGATCGATATTAAAGGCTATCGGGTGGATGAAGAGCTTTACTACACGAGGGATCATGTCTGGGCTAAGGTTGAGGGTGAAAACGTAAGGGTAGGAGCCGACGATTATACGGGTAAGACAGCGGGGGAATTTACCTATGTAGATCTGCCCTTTGAGGGGGACGAGGTGGAACAGGGAGAAACCCTTGCAAAGGTGCAATCCAGTAAGTGGGTGGGGAAGTTAGCGGCTCCCGTGAGCGGCGAGATTATTGAGGTAAATGAGGATCTCGACCGCGACGCCACCCTTTTAAATAAAGATCCCTATGGTAAGGGATGGGTAGCCGTAATTAAGGCCACAAATCTGGAATCGGAATTAAGGAATTTGATCTCCGGAGATGCCGTGAAGGACTGGATGAGACTCGAAGCAGAGAAGGCAGAGAAAGAGGGCTACCGGGAAAAGGCGGAACAAGCCGAGTAAACTGAGGGGTATCAAGTGTCACTTTATGAGGCTCTCTGTCAAATTGTGGGGAAAGATAACGTCTCTAGGAATGTGCTCGATCTCCTTTGTTATTCTCATGATTTGGCTCCCTTGCCCAAGGAGCTCCTCAAAGGTTTTGGGATGTTGAATCCGGAAGTCGTGGTTAGACCCAGGAGCACCTCGGAGGTCTCCAAAGTGGTTGAGTATGCAAATGGGAAAAATCTCCCCATCACTCCCTGGGGAGCGGCGACTTGGTCACTCGGCGGAGTCCTGCCCATTGAGGGAGGAATAGTGCTCGATCTATCGGGTCTCGATGAAATTTACGAGTTTAGCCCGGGGGATGAATATGTACGAGTGGGAGCGGGACTCGTCTGGAAGAGATTGATGGATTTCCTGGAAGCCAGAGGATTTGAAGTGGGCGTGCATCCCACGAGTGCCCCTTCGGCGACCATAGGTGGCTTCATCGCCACCGGAGGAGGTTCAGGTGTTGGTGTAACTCGATATGGTCCATTGGGAGACCAATTGCTCTCCCTAAAAGTGGTTCTGGCTGATGGCCGGATCATCGATACCGATCCATGGGATTCTTGGTTCTTCGTGGGAAGCGAAGGCACCCTCGGCGTAATCTGCGAGGTCGTACTGAAGATATATCCGAGGGGTGAAATGAAGCACCTAATGTATGGATTCGATGCTCTGGATCAGGGTCTGGACTTCCTACAGTTTTTGAACGGGATAAGACCCTATTTCTATTCCTTTTTGGATAAAGAATTCATAAGATTTTTAAATCAAAAGGGGAAAGACCTGCTGGAAAAAGAGATAACGGTGACGGTAACCCTCTCGGGAACTCCGGAAGAGATAGCCATGTATGAAAAAAAGATCGATGAAGCCTGCCAGGGTGAAAAATATCTTGAGCCTCTTGCGGTCGAAGAATGGGAGGAGAGGTTCAAAGTCGTCTTGAGCCTCAAGAGCTTGGGACCCACCCTTTTCTCTCAGGAGATACGAATCCCCATAAGATTCTTAGGTGATATCCTGGTTGAATTGAAAGAGCTCCTCAAGAACGAGAGATATCTCATTGAGGGGGTTGGAGGCGATTTTGGCTCCATAAACCTCCTTCCCGTAATAATGACGGATGAGAGGAAGGAGAGTGAGTTTTTCAGGACATTCTCCCTTGCCTCCCATATCGCCGAGATCGGATACAAATATCACGGTTCTATTTACGGGATTGGGCTCTACAACACTTCCTATTTGCCTAGAATACATGGGCGTTCTCTGAATGTTATGCGAGACATAAAGCATGCCTTTGATCCCAAGCGAATCCTCAACCCCTCTAAGACCACCCAAATGAGGATCCCAGCTTTTCTCTTTAACGCCGTTCCCAAGGTGATGGGCTCAGCTCCGAGACTCGTCTCAGCTTTTCTCAAGGTGGTCAATCTTCTTCCCAAGAGTCTGATCCGAACGGGCTTAAGACTCATGGGAGGGAAATTGAGATGAGAGAGCGTTTGGTTGAGGATGCCTACACCTGCGCCAGTTGTGGGTTCTGCCGCTTTGGTTGCCCCGTGTACAAGGAGATCGGCTTCGAAAGCGCCACGGCTCGTGGCAAGATGTATCTCTTGAAGAGGGTTCTTGAAGGGGAATTGGGCTACACCGAAAGAGTAGTGGATTCATTTTATATGTGTGCTCAGTGCCAGAATTGTAAGCAACTTTGCCCAACGGGCATAGACTTTGGGGAAGATATAGCCATCCTTAAGGAGATGTTCATTCGGGAAGGCAAGCTACCTTTCTACCTCTTTCCATTGAGAGATAACGTAATTGAGAAGGGTAACCCCTTTGGGAGGGATGTTGAGGAAAGGGGAGAGTGGTTACCGGGTAAATATCGGACTCCTAAATCCAGCGAATACCTTTATTTCGCGGGTTGCTCCGCTTCTTATGCATCCACGAGGATCGCCAAGTCCATCGTTAAAATTCTGGATCAAATCGAATTCGATTTCACCGTTCTGGGCAAGGAGGAGTCCTGTTGTGGCAGTCCATTGGAGCGGATGGGAGAGACTGTAAGGGCTAGAGAGTTGATGGAAAAGAATGTGCAAAGGTTCAGGGAATTGGGGGTCAAAACGGTTATCGTCTCCTGTGCCGGGTGCTTAAAGACCCTCACACATTCCTATCCCAAGGACTTTAAAGTACTCCACGTCACCCAATTATTCGATCAGTTGATGAGGGAAGGACGACTTGGGTTTGAAAAGGAGCTCGATAAAAAGGTCGTTTACTTCGATGGATGCGATATCGGGAGACACTGCGGCATCTATGAGGAGCCAAGGAATATTCTTCGCTCCATCCCTGGGGTGAAGCTCATCGATTACGAATACTCTCGTGAGGAAGCCCTCTGTTGTGGCGGACCCTTAGTCTCGAGTCACCCCGAGCTTGCACATAAGATCGCCTCCAGTCGAGCAAAAGAGGCCAAGGAACTTGGAGCGGAGATCATCGCCACCGCTTGCCCGACGTGCATGGTTAATCTCAAGGAAGGAGCAAAACTGGCCCAGATTGAGATGGAGATCCAGGATATCCCCATGCTCCTTCCCAAATTTTTAAAGAGGGGATAGATATGACCCAAAAGATGGTGGAGTTCGTGGAAACCGACATAATCAGGATAAAAGGGGAAACGACCCTTGAAGACATCTATCGGGAAATCGAGGGTCATGAGCTTTTCGTGGAGCCATTGAGTGCCAAGCAGGCGATTAGTGATTTCATCTTGGGCGGTGGATTGGGTTTCAATTCCCTCAACGAGGGCACCTTTGGCTCGAAAGTCTTCGGTCTTAAGGTCTCATCTCCGGTTAAAAGTTTTGAATATGGGATGGACTATATGACCCTTTATAATATGGGCTTTCCCCTTCACAGGATTATAGAGGGATCTCCTCACCACATCTACAACAGGGAATTCGGCAAAATCATTCAAGTTACCGTGCCCATTCGCTTGAGAGAAGAGATTGAAGTCCGTTACATCGCCAAGGATGTAGATGAAATCTTCACCCCGAGGACGGCGACAAATCTCCTTTTTCTCAATGATTTTGGTGCGAAATTGATCGGGCTCGACAGCCCTGGTTGGATAGCCACTTATCCCAAAGATTTTCCGGGTGAGGGGGAGTTGAAGAACGAAATTTGGGAGAAGAGATTTCTCTTGGATCGATTACCGAAGGATCATGGGATTTTGAGTGTATTCACCCTTCGCAGTGGTTTGGGGGTGATCTTCAGGTCCTTTGAGGGCGTGGAGGGTCTCTTCCTCGCTTTGGTTACCAAGAAGGGTGTGTTTATAAAAATGTCGGGGAAGGAGGCAAAGCTCAAAGATATTGAGGGTAAGATCTCCAAAGTTTCGATGCGAACGAGATTAAATTCAAAATTCAAAAATTAAGCTCCGAGGGTCCGAGGTCGAGGTCTTATAATTTTTGACTTCGGACTTAAAATAATTTTGGATTTTGATCTGTAATTTTGATTTTTGATCTTTGCATTTTAAATTGTTCAACGACGATGGAGAATTTAACCTGCAATGAATAAGTGGCGAGTGCTGGACACAGGGATACGCACAGCGGCTGAAAATATGGCACTGGATGCGGCGATACTGGAGGCTAAAGCCAAGGAACTCATCCCTAACACCTTGCGCTTTTTACGATTCTCCCCTCCTGCCGTTTTGGTTGGCTATCATCAGAGCATAGAGCGGGAGGTTAGAGTCGATTTCTGTCGCCAAAATGGCATCGACATAAATAGACGAATAACCGGTGGGGGAGCGATATTCTTTGACCGTTCTCAGCTGGGCTGGGAGCTCATCGGATCCAAGGAGAGTTTAAATTTCTCGGTTGCCTCGGAGACATTTTTTAGGAAGGTATGCTCCGCCGTTATTTGTGCCTTAAGAAAATTGGGTCTTAATGCTTCCTTTCGCCCGAAAAACGATATAGAAATCGATGGAAGGAAGATTTCCGGTACCGGAGGGACTGAAGAAGGGGGTGCTTTTCTCTTCCAAGGGACCTTACTCATGGACTTCGATGTGGAGATGATGCTAAAAACCCTCAAAATACCGGTGGAAAAGCTTAAAGAGAAGGAGATAGAATCCGTGAAGGACAGAGTCACCTGGTTAAAACGGGAGTTGGGTTACCTGCCCAGCTTGGGAGAGGTCAAAAGGTCCATAAGGGAAGGCTTTGAGGAGGTATTCCAAGTTGAATTCTTCGAGGGAGATTTAACCGCGGAAGAAAGGAATTTATTCGGGGGGAGAATGGATGAATTCTGCTCGGACGAGTGGATTCACAAGGTGAGGTATCCCATCCACGAGAGGCAAATCCTCAAATCAACCCGTAGGGTGAAGGGTGGATTGATTCGGGTCACGCTGGCAGTAAACACCAGACCCAGGCGGATACAGAGCGCCTTAATCACAGGAGATTTCTTCGCCTTTCCCAGGAGGACCATCTTTGACCTCGAGGCGACTTTGAAGGACATCGAGGCCAGCGAGGAGTGCGTCAGAGAAAAGGTTCTCCACTTCTTCGAGAATGAAGGACATAAAGTCCTCGACGTTTCACCGGAGGATTTCATTGAGGCAATTACCGAAGCGTTGAGTAAGATAGAATACCCGAGATATGGTATATCCTTATCTGAAGCAAACAGAATCTTCACGGTGAACGGCACCCTTGAGGAGATCCTTAAGAAAAACATTCCCATCCTGCTCCTCCCCTATTGTGCCAAACTTAAGGGCTGCAAGTTTAGATACGAAAAGGATTGCACCGAATGCGGAAAATGTAGCGTTGGCGAGGCTTACGGGATCGCTAGGGGGAAAGAGATTGTGCCCACTACCATTGTCAACTTTGAAGATCTGATGGATACCCTTGAGATGTGTAAAACTCAAGGCATCGAGGCCTTCATGGGTAGCTGTTGTGAAGCATTTTATGCCAAACATCGAGAGGACTTTGAGAGGGCGGGACTGCCCGGAATATTGATCAACATCGATAATAATACCTGTTATGGCCTCGGCAAAGAGCAGCAAGCTTATGCTGGGACATTTGAGAATCAAACGCAGTTGAGGTTGGATTTACTTAGGAAAATCTTTTCAAATATCTCACCCCCGGCAAGGATGTGATAGCGTGTCCACCTTGAAATACGACTTAGTCATTGTTGGGGCTGGACCAGCTGGTAGTTCAGCGGCAAAAGCCGCTTCTGAGGAAGGTATAAGCGTCCTCGTGTTGGAGAAAAAGGCAAGTATCGGGAGACCCGTTCAATGTGGCGAGTTCGTTCCCAAAGCCCTTTGCAGGGAAGTGGACATTGATGAGCGATGTATTGCCCAGGAAGTCGACATAATGAGGACATATATGCCCGACGGGGAAATCATTGAGACGAGTTCTCCGGGGTTCATATTGGATAGAGCCCTCTTTGATGAGCAATTGGTCCTTGAAGCCGCAAAAGCGGGGGCTCACATCCTGCTCCGAACCAAGGCCATCTCCATCTATGGGAGAAAGGTCATCGCAAGACCTGTCTGGCGACAGGCAGGATGCGATGGTGAGGAGATAAATATAGAAACCAAGGTGGTAATCGGTGCCGATGGTCCCATCTCCACCGTTGGTGGCTGGATCGGTCAAGTCAATCGAGAGTTCGTTCGTTGCCTGCAATATGAGATTCCCTTAACCCGGGGCATCGAAACCACGGGGGTCTACTTCGATCTCAGGTATAGAGCAGGCTACGGTTGGCTTTTCCCAAAAGGTGAGAGGGCAAATGTGGGAGTGGGCATTAGAGTCAAAAGTCAAAAGTCAGGAGTCAGGAGTGGAGGGACGAAGGACGAGGGACGAGCATTGAAGGAGGCACTCGAGCATCTTGTTTCGAGGCTAGAGAGGGATGGAAATATCGAGAGGAGCATTTTAAGGGTGAGCGGTGGGCTCGTTCCCGTGGGAGGGTATTTGCGAAGAACCTGGGGTGGAAATATCCTTCTGGTGGGAGATGCTGCGGGGCAAACGGATCCCATCTCCGGAACGGGAATCCTCTCTGCCATCCTTTGCGGAAAGATCGCCGGGAGAATCGCTGCCATGTCCATAAAGCGGAATGATTTGGAAATTTTAGGGGAATATGAGGTGGAATGGAAGGATATTCTGCAGAAACCACTGAATAGGGCCCTCAGAAGACGTAGATTCCTAGATACCCATTGGCCCTGCCCGCCATCGCTTAACTCATCGACGGATAACGGCGAGAAAGAACTATCGCAACTTTTGAGGGAGAACTGGGCCGCATTTAGGAGTTATTATCGTGAAACCTAAGATAAGGGAACTGCTGGAAAATTCGAGGGAACTGTCCTGGCGAAATTTCGGTAGGAAAATCACCTTCTATCTGCCGGGGATGTTTATCTTAAATGGAGACCGAGGCAGGTACCCAGCGATCTCCATAACCGGAAATGAATGCGAACTCAATTGCGATCACTGTCGTGCCCGGATATTGGGGCCCATGATCCACGCCACAACGCCCGAGGTATTGGTGGAGAGGTGCCTAAAGCTAGAGGAGCAAGGATATATCGGCTGCCTAATAAGTGGAGGCAGCTTAAGGGATGGAACCCTACCCTGGCTTAGATTTGTCGATGCCCTGGCCAGGATAAAGGAGGAAACGAATTTAAAAATCTCCGTACATACCGGATTGATAAATTTTGATACCGCTCAGAGACTCAAGGAAGCGGGTGTGGATCAAGCTCTTATAGATGTCATAGGAGATGATGAAACTCTCAAGCGCGTATACCATCTGGATGTGGGGATTGAAGCCATAAAGGACTCATTGGATGCCCTGACTACAGCGGGGATTCCCATCGCCCCCCATATCGTCGTTGGATTGTACTATGGCAGAGTAAAAGGGGAGTTCGTTGCCTTAGGTATGATTTCCGATTACAACCCATCTGCTCTGGTGATAGTGTCTTTGATGCCATTGCCGGGGACGCCGATGCGGGATGTCTCCCCTCCCGATTCTCAAAAGATCGCCGAAATTTTAGCTACCGCCCGCTTGAAAATGCCCAATATCCCAATTTCTCTTGGCTGTGCACGTTTGAGGGGAAAGGATGGCAGCCAGATCGAGATTATGGCCATCGATGCTGGGGTAAACAGAATGGCTTTATGGTCGGGAGAGGCGATGGAGAGGGCAAAGCGGTATAATCTAAAAATCGAATTTCGCAAGACCTGCTGCTCAATTGAGTGAGAAAAGACGATAAGCCACTTACGATTAGCGGTCCTCGGAAAAATCTTCAAACCGCTGATCGCTCATCGCTAATCGAAAAGGGAATGGTGAAGCATGGAGATTCAAGGTTCCCTCCAACAAAAAGAAGAGGGCTTGAGGGAGAGTCCAGAATACTTGAGGACGAGCATGGCTGCGGCCATAACCCTCGGTTTCCGTCCCGGACGTTTCTATAGAGACGCCAAGTTACCCTGCATCAATTTGCTGATGACCTATTCGGAGGGATGCGCGGCCAATTGCGCATATTGTGGCCTTTCTAAGGGACGCTCAGGGGAATTTGACCAAAAGAGTTTCATCAGGGTGGATTGGCCGGTTTATGGGCTGGATGAGATAATAACTCGAATCGAGGAACGGAGGGATAGGATTAAGAGGATCTGTGTCTCCATGATCACAAATCCCAGGGCCACAAGGGATTTGATCACAATCGTAGAAAGGATCAAGGCCCATTTAGATATCCCAATCTCTTTGCTCATTACCCCTACAATTCTCAAGGTAAAGGACCTTGTGGAATTTAAGGAAGTGGGGGCGGATATGATAGGTGTAGCTGTGGATGCCGCTACACCGGAGCTCTTCGAGAAGCATAGGGGAAGAGGTGTCCGCGGTCCACACAGGTGGGAGACCTATTGGGAGGTGTTCAGGAAGGCTGTGGAAATATTCGGTCTCCGCAGGGTGGGAGTCCATCTCATCGTTGGGCTGGGTGAAACCGAGAAGGAGATGACCGCCACCATTCAAAGGGTACATGATCTGGGTGGAAGCACCCACTTATTCTCCTTTTATCCCGAGGCAGGTTCCAGGCTTGAGAATCAATCTCCTCCACCCATGGGTCAGTACAGGAGAATCCAGCTTGCGAGATATCTCATAGATGAGGACATAGCCACCTTCGAGGATTTTATCTTCGATCAAGAAGAGGGACTCAAGGATTTTGGGATATCGGAGGATAGTTTGATGGGCATCATCGATACGGCTTTTCCCTTTATGACCAGCGGATGCCCAAGTGACGATGGAGAGGTGGCTTGCAATCGGCCGTATGGAAATGAACTACCTGGTCCCGAAATAAGGAATTATCCATTTAGGTTGGAGAGGGAAGACATCGAGCGAGTAAAAATGGAATTGTGGAAATGATTGACCAATTTAATAATTGTCAAAATCTGTATTTTCGTTATATAAATGTTTATAAGTCATAAATCACCTATTTTAAAGAAGTAAGGAGGAAGATGAGACCAAGGACTTTTGAGAGAGGCATCTATCTTTTAGGGAGGAAAGAGGCTACACAAAACAAGCCCATTGAGGATATCCCCTTGCCACCGGAGGTGGTCATCCCCCTGCACCAGCACGTTGGTGCTCCCTGTGATCCCTTGGTCCAAAAGGGGAATAGGGTTCTAGTCGGACAGAAAATAGGGGATACCGATACCTTTATTTCCGCACCAATCCATGCCAGTGTCTCTGGAGAAGTCAAGGCCATCGAACCCCATCCCTATTTCATGGGCACAGAGGTTTTGAGCGTGGTTGTAGTCCCCGATGGTGAGCAGGAAGAAGTAAGACTTGAAGTACCAGATCAAGATAAACTCACCCCAGATCGGGTACGATCCATAGTTAGAGAGGCGGGCATCGTGGGCTTAAGCGGAACGGTCTTTCCCACACACGTCAAGCTCTTGCCCCCGAAGGAGAGACCCATCGATAGTGTGATCATAAACGGCTGTGAATGTGAACCCTACCTCACCGGCGACTACAGAAGTATGCTCGAATCAACGGAATCCTTGATCGTTGGATTGAAAATAATCCTGATGACTGTGGGGGCAAAGAAGGGCTACTTTGGGATCGGGGTCGATAAAGCCGAGGCCATAAAGAGGATTGAGGATTTAACGGCTCGCGAACAAAACATCGAAGTGGTGCCGCTGGACACCAAATATCCCCAGGGTTCGGAGAGGCATTTAATCAAAGCAATTTTGGGAAGGGAGGTTCCGAGGGATGGAGTGCCCATGGATATTGGAGTCCTGGTCCAAAACGTCGCCACCACCATCGCCATCACACAAGCTGTGAGGGAAGGAAAACCTCTCATGGAACGGGTGCTCACCGTAACCGGGCCGGGAATAAAAAATCCAAAAAATTTGAGGGTGAAAATCGGCACCGTGGCCAGGTATCTCATCGAGCGATGCGGAGGCTTCGAAGGTGAGCCCGGGAAGATAATCTTCGGAGGGGTAATGCGAGGGGAGGCCCAATTCAGTTTGGATGTGCCCGTGGTCAAGGGGTCACAGGGCATAGTAGTGCTGCCCAAAGAGATGGCTGAAATTTCATCCCCGCGCCCCTGCATTAGATGTGGTAGGTGCGTGAAAGTGTGTCCGATGTCTTTGATACCCGCCTTCATCGTTACTTATGTGATGGAGGACAAGATCGATGAGGCAAATGCCGCGGGGGTGCTGGAATGTATAGAGTGTGGAGCCTGTGGTCTCATCTGTCCAGCGGAGATACCCTTCATTCAATATATAAGATTTGCCAAGAACATCTTGCTTAAGGAGAGAAAAACCTAAGGAGAGAAAGTCCAACATGGCTCCGGAAGAACTCGAACTTGTTGTATCCGTTCCACCCCATATCCGTGAAAGGGAAGAAGTTTTCCAGATCATGTTCTGGGTTATCTTAGGCTTGTTGCCTGCAACCCTTGGAGGCATTTACTTCTTCCACTTTTATGCAATAAAGGTCATCGTACTCTCCATTTTAGCTGCGGTTGCAACGGAGGCTTTATTCCAAAAAGCCCGAAGGTTGCCCGTAACCATAAACGATGGCAGCGCCATTGTTACTGGTCTTCTTCTGGCTTTATGTCTGCCTCCAAAGGTTCCATGGTGGATTCCCGTGGTCGGTGGGTTCATCGCCATCTTTCTGGGCAAGCAGATATTCGGAGGTCTGGGCTATAATATTTTCAATCCCGCCCTTGTCGCTAGAGCTGTGCTCCTTTTATCATGGGCTGAACATATGACCAAGGATTGGTATACCGCTTTGAAGGTCGACGCCATCGCCAGGGCAAGCCCCTTGTTCCTTGCCAAGCAGGTAAAAATGGGTTTATTTCAGTTGGATCTGACTCGTTTCTACAAAATTTGCTTATTCGGTAATCCCAGTGGTTGCATCGGCGAAGTTTCGGTATTGCTCCTTTTAATTGGGGGCGGTATTCTCCTCTGGCGAGAGATCATCGATTGGCGCATTCCCGCGGGTTTTATTGGAAGTGTCGCCGTCCTTTGTCCGCTTTTGGGGATGGATCCGATCTTTCATGTTCTCGCCGGGGGCTTGATCCTGGGAGCCTTCTTCATGGCCACCGATTACGTGACCTCACCCATCACCCCAAATGGAAGATTGCTTTTCGGTATAGGCTGTGGTGTCATCACCATATTGTTGAGGTCTTACTCTATATTACTGGAGGGTGTGACCTACGCCATTTTATTCATGAATGCCTGCACACCCTTGATCGATAAATATATCCAACCGCGAAGATTTGGAGTTTCGAAAGGGAAATGAGGAATATTATAAGATTGGGGATAACTTTAATGATGGTTTGCTTTATAGCGGCTGGCAGTTTAGCTGCTACTTATAGCCTTACAAAGGAAAGAATTGCCTTGCAGAAGATGGAAGAGCAATTCAAGGCGTACATGGAGCTCCTCCCTGGGATAACGAGCGCCAAAGATTTCAAGGAGAGAAAGGATTTGTATCCCAAATTTAAGAAGGAGTACAAGGATTTGGACAAGGTCTTCGAGGGCTATGTGGAGGGGGAAAGGGTTGGTTTCATCGCTCAAAAGATACCAAAGGGCTATAAGGGACCAATAAAACTGGCCGTGGGAATAACCTTAAACGGAAAAGCGAGTGGAATCGCCGTCATAGAACACAGTGAGACTCCGGGTTTGGGTGCTAAAATAGAGGAAGCCTCATTCCAAAAGCAATTCAGGGGGAAATCCCTAAGTGATCCAATCGAGGTGGGAGAGGATATAGATGCCATCAGTGGCGCCACCACGTCGTCAAAAGCAGTTACAAATGCGGTCAAAGAAGCCCTTGAGTTATGCGAGAAGATAAAATAACCCAAATTCAAAATTTAAAAACCAAAATGCAAAATGACAAAGTAAAATTCAAAAAGGAATTCAAGGAGAGAGTTTACCGCTTTATTTTGAAGCAGGTTCTGGCTAGCACTTTTGAGAGATGTAATTTTGATTTTTGATCTTTGCATTTTAAATTTCGTATAGGAAAACTCTGGTGGAGAATTTGCCAGCCCAGGTCAATTGCGAGAGGGGTGTGGGAATATGAATCAAGTTTGGCACGATTTTAAGAGCGGTATCGTCGCCGAAAATCCCCTCTTGCGATTGATGATCGGTTTGTGCTCAGCCCTAGCCGTGTCCACGCGTGTGGAATATGGTATCTTCATGGGCATCGCAGCGAGCTTTGTGCTTTTTTCCTCGAATATCATCATCTCCGCCATTCGGAGATGGACGGCCGATCAGATAAGGATTCCCATATTCATTACGGTAATCGCCTCCTTTGTGACCATCGTCGATCTAGTCATGAGAGCCTATTTTTATCCTGTATATAAAGTATTAGGAGTGTGGATACCTTTAATCGTAGTCAATTGCATCATTTTGGGGCGAGCCGAAGCCTTTGCCTACAAACATAGCATCATTCGCTCCGCTGCCGATGGACTGGGGATGGGCGCGGGCTACACGCTAGTGCTCCTGGTAATGGGCTTCATCAGGGAGTTATCGGGCACGGGCAAGATTATACTCTTCGGGCAGATCTTGGTGAATTTGGGCGCTGGCTTTGAGCCTCCATCCATCATGATTCTGTTCCCGGGAGCCTTTTTGACCTTCGGTTTTCTCATGGCATTGCTCAATATCGTGCAAAGTAGGGGGAGAAGCTAATGGGCGAAGCGCAACGTCTATTCTTTCTATTCTTAGGAGCCTTACTCATTTACAACATCCTACTCATCCGCTTCATCGCTCTGTGCTCCTTTTTCGGGGTCTCAACCCGGATGACCACATCCATCGGGATGGGGTTGGCAGTTATCTTCGTGATGACCATGGCAAGTGCGGTGAGCTGGGTTGTCTGGAATTATGTTTTGGTCCCCCTTCACGTGGGCGAGTTCCTGTATATTCCAGCTTTCATTTTGGTCATCGCCAGTTTGGTCCAGTTTGAGGAGATGGTCATAAGGAAGATAAGCCCCGCGCTCTTTCGAGCCATGGGGATTTATCTTCCCCTGATCACCACCAATTGTGCCGTTTTGGCTGCGGCGACGGAGAGCGTAAAACCCGGATTTCTGAAATTACATATCCCCTACGGGTTTTCCTTTATTGAATCCATCATTTATACTTTGGGTGTCGCCCTTGGTTATACCATTGTCATCATAATGTTCACGGCGATTAGGGAGAGAATCGAGGGAGCGCCGATTCCATCCTCCTTTAGAGGCTTTCCCATCGCCTTCATTGTAGCTGCCCTGATGTCCCTGGCTTTCATGGGATTTGCGGGATTGTTTGGATTGTAAAATGCAGAAACAAACCGTAGAAACAGACCTTTAGGTCTGTTAGGGTAACAGTTAAAGACCTGTTTGTACAATACATTATTTTGCCATACCCAATAAATAGAAATTTGGGGAGAAGAGACAATGGAAATTATCTTAAAGGCAGCCCTTTCCATGGCCGGATTGGGATTGGGGCTGGGAATTATACTGGGTATAGCTCACAAGAAATTCGCTGTGGAAGTTGACCCAAATGTTGAAAAGATACTGGATGTTTTACCCGGAGCGAACTGCGGAGCCTGTGGTTACGCGGGATGCGAGGGGGCAGCGGAAGCCATAGCCAAAGGAGAGGCTCCCGTTGAAGCCTGTGTCGCCGGTGGACACGAGATTGCAGAGCAGGTAGCTCACATCCTGGGGAAGGATGTACAAAGGAAGCACAAGCCCACAGTATCGCTCGTTCATTGCAAAGGCGGCAAATCGAAGGTCTCCCATCGTTATAGATATGATGGTATTCCCAGCTGCAACATGGCCCAGCAAGTGGCTTCAGGACCCCTAATGTGTTCCTATGGCTGTCTCGGATTCGGCGATTGCGTGGAGGCTTGTCCCTTCGATGCCCTATCTTTGGATGGGAATTCGATGCCCCAGGTGGATGTGGACAAATGCACGGGATGCGGGCTCTGTGCCAAAACATGCCCCAGAGATATCATTTCCTTGGTACCCAAGGATGTTCCAGTAATTGTATTTTGCAATTCGAAGGATAAACCGAGAATCAAGCGAAATATCTGCACCGTGAGTTGTATCGGCTGTAAGGCTTGCGAGAAGGTCTGCGAGGTTGATGCCGTGGTAGTCCAGAATAATTTGGCCGTTGTGAATTACGAAGAGTGCAACGGTTGTGGAAAATGTGTCGAAAAATGTCCCAGAGGTTGCCTCAATTTTCTTAAGCTTAAAGCTTAAGCAGCTGAGCGCCTCTCAGAATTCATAGCTTCTAATCGGGCACAGGCAAGAACTCCCTCACTTGAATCACTCATATCATGGGTGTTAAACTTATGCTAACTTTGAAGCAGGTAAGGGGAAATCGATGCTTACCCGCTACGATAAAGCATTGATTTATTTTTTGCTCCTTTTGGCATCTTTGACCTTCGTGGTGAGCGTGAATTTTGCCAATATTGGAAGAGCTGCAGAATTCGCCATCTCGGCTTGTGGTCGTGAGGTGGGACACTATTCTTTATATCAAAGCCGAAAGGTCAAGGTTCAAGGATGCCTGGGGACAAGCGTGGTCGAGATTTCAGGGAGCAGAGTTCGGATACTCTCTTCCCCGTGTCCCAGGAAGGAATGCATGGCACGGGGGTGGATAAGCAAACCGGGTGAGGTCATCGTCTGTGCACCCAACGAGGTTGTCGTGAAAATCGTGGGAAGCGATGAGGGGAAACCGATCGATGCCGTATCAAAATAGGGCGAAAGAAGTTTTAACCGCGGATTCGGTGGAGATATGCACTCGAAGGTTGGTGCTACTATCCCTCTTTTTGGCCTTGGGCATCGTTCTCTATGTGGTCGAAACGCTTTTTCTTCCCCCCTTTCCCCTACCCGGTGCCAAGCTTGGCCTAACGAATGTGGTCACACTGGTGCTCCTCATTTTTTATTCTTGGCGCGAATGTTTATACAATGTTTTAGCCCGCACCATTTTGGGCTCTTTAATTGTGGGAACCTTTCTTACCCCAGCATTTTATCTCAGTTTTGGCGGTGCATTGATGAGTACCTTCATCATGATCTTTATTTTCAACAGGTTTTATGGGAAATTTAGCTTGGTTGGGGTGAGTCTCACCGGATCGACCACCCACAATATGGTACAATTAACCCTCGCCGGTGCTTTAATTGCCCATCATTGGGGTGTTTTATTTCAGGCCCCATTTTTGATACTGATCGCCATACCGGCGGGAGCTTTCAATGGAATCATCGCTACATACCTGGTGAAAAGATTGTCCGCTGGGAACATGATTTTGTGAGGAAGAGTTGAGTAAGTTAAGATATCACCTTACAATCAAAGAATTGCCCCCCGAGGTCAGACCAAGGGAGAGGCTCTTTCGCTCCAGCGCAAGTAGTCTCTCAAATATAGAGCTTTTGGCGATCATCATCGGGACTGGCAGCAAGGGGCAGACAGCCCTTCAACTCAGCCAAAGGATTTTAAGTGACTTCGAAAGCTTGGGGAATTTAAGTGGCGCCAGTTTGGAGGAACTTTCGAAGATAGATGGGGTAGGCCTTGCCAAGGCGGCAAAGGTTTTAGCCTCCCTCGAGTTGGGAAAGAGATTGGTGCTAGCTTTACCGTTCAAAAGGGTGCTGATCTCCACTCCCGAGGATGTGGTGGATTTGCTCATGCCCGATATGCGTTACTTGGATAAAGAACACTTCAAGGCGTTGATACTGAACACCAAAAATGAGATCCTAAGGATCGTCGATATTTCCATAGGGAGCCTCAATTCATCCATCGTCCATCCTCGTGAGTTATTTAAGACCGCCATTAAGCACAGTGGTTCAGCTCTGATCGTGGTCCACAATCATCCAAGCGGAGACGCGTCTCCAAGTTCCGAAGACATTGCCCTCACGAAGCGGTTGGTCAAATCGGGTGAGATTTTGGGAATTGATGTGCTGGACCACATAATTCTCGGAGATGGAAGATTTACCAGCTTTAAAGAGCGAGGATTGCTATAATTAATAAGGATGGTGGGAAAGGGGAATAAGGGAAATGTTTGATTTCCTCATAGGTCCTTTCGGAAGGGATATGGCGGTTGATCTGGGGACGGCGAATACCAAGGTTCATGTGAAGGGACGAGGACTCGTTCTCATGGAGCCTTCAGTGGTGGCCATAGAAAAGGACGCTGGCAGGATTCTCGCCGTGGGCTCGGAAGCAAAGAGGATGTTGGGAAGGACACCCGGCAACATCGTTGCCATAAGACCGCTCAAGGACGGAGTCATTGCCGACTTCGATGTGACCGAAAGCATGCTCCGGTATTTCATCCAGAGAGTCCATAAGCGCAGGTTTGCGGTGCGACCCAAGGTGGTGGTTTGCGTGCCCTCCGGGGTCACGGAGGTGGAAAAGCGCGCCGTTTTTGAAGCGACCATTCAGGCGGGCGCTAGAGCCGCATATCTGATCGAAGAGCCGATGGCTGCAGCCATCGGTGCGGGTCTTCCTATACAGGACCCCACGGGGAATATGGTCGTGGATATCGGCGGGGGGACCACCGAAGTGGCTGTGATCTCTCTGGGAGGGATCGTATGCAGCGAGTCCATCCGCGTGGGCGGCGACGAGTGCGACGAGACGATCATCGCCCATGTCAAGAGGGAATATAATGTGATGATAGGAGAAAGAACCGCCGAAGAGATCAAGATAGAAATCGGCTCGGCTTATCCGCTTCCCGAAGAGGAGGATGTGGAGGTCCGTGGTCGAGATATATTGACCGGCCTCCCCAAGAATATCATCCTCTCCTCCGAGGAAATTCGAGCGGCTATGGAGGAACCCATTGGTGCCTTAGTTTTAGCCATCAAAAGCACTTTGGAAAAAACCCCTCCCGAGCTTTCCAGCGATGTCATGGACAGAGGAATAGTCCTCACCGGTGGAGGCGCCCTCCTCAGGGGAGTGGATGAAAGATTAAGACAAGAGACGGGCATGCCCGTGCACATCACCGAGAATCCTCTTACCTGCGTGGTGATCGGATCTGGAAAGGCTCTGGAAGAGATAAACGTATTAAAGAAGGTACTCATCGGTTCGCAACGCTGAAGCGGTGATAGAGATCGTCGCAGGACAAGCCGCATGTCTTAAGACCCTTTGACATGCATCCTAAAGTCGTGCGACTTAAATTTTTGAGGGAGGGGTATCCTTGTACCTTCGCTGGAGACGTGATCGGATAATTCTCGCGGCTTTAATAATGATGAGCATAGTAATCCTTACCCTTCACTTTAAGGAAAGCGAGGAAGGCTTGGTTCATAGGGTTCAGAGGATAACGGTGGGTCTCATGGCCCCCCTTCAAGCTGGGGTCTCCAGGATGGTGGATCCCTTCCGACATGGCATCCATTTCCTCGCGGAGATTCGCGATCTTAAGCGGGAAAATGAGAGACTGAAAAGGGAGGTGGCGGAACTCAAGAGGGATTTGATTTCGCTCAAAGTGGTAGCCAAGGAAAATCAACGCCTCCGAAGGCTCATTGGGTTTAAGGAGAAAACCACTTTTGAGGTTCTTCCGGCACGGATCATCGGAAAATCTCCCACCGGTTGGCAGGCGATCATCATTTTGGATAAGGGATCTGCGGATGGAGTGAGGAAATACATGCCCGTGGTGGTCGATGAGGGTTTAGTGGGTCAGGTGGTCGATGTCTCCTCCCATGCCGCACAAATCCAACTAATAACCGATCCCAAAAGCGGTGTTTCTTGCCAAATCTTGAGCACGGGTGAGCGTGGAATCTTACAGGGCGAGACAGGTGGGGAGCTAAAGCTGAACTTTATCCCTAAGGATTCCAAGGTGAGGAAGGCGGATGCGGTTATAACATCGGGATTGGGAGGCGTTTTCCCTCCCGGAATTTTTGTGGGCACAGTAAGTGAGATTAAGGTCAATCCCTATGGGCTATATAAAGAGGTCAAGGTGAAATCTTCCGTGGATTTCTCGAAGTTGGAGGAAGTTTTAATCATCACCAGTCCTCCACCAAAAACGTCCTTTCCCACGGAGGAAGGTTAAATATGCCCTCCTATCTTTTGGGTTTTTTGGTCTTGTTGGCCGCGTTCATCCTACAAACGACGATTGCTCCGCATATAGATATTAGGGGTGTTCAACCGGATTTTATCCTCATCGTGGTGGTCACTTGCGCCTTCATAGAGGGTCCCGCGATAGGTTCAGTAGCGGGTTTTTTTGGAGGCTTGTTACATGATCTGGTTTTAACCCAGATCGTGGGGATTCATGCCCTGTGTAAAACCATTGTGGGCTACGTCGCTGGCTTGGTGGAGAGAACCATCTTCGCCGAAAGCATCTTCTTACCCATGGCTGCCATCTTCCTGGCTTCGCTATTGAATCAACTGATTTATGCTGTAGTCATCTTTTTGTTAGGCTATGAGGTTCCATTTCTAATGGTATTGATGACCATAGTTATTCCCTCTGCCTTTTATAACAGCTTGCTCACGCCCCTTGTTTATCCGGTGGTTTGCAGATTGGCGACTCCTTAAGAAAAGGTTTTACGTTGTGAAAAGGAAATACTTTTCTATATTTAGGTCAAAAATACTCCTACATAAAGCTCATAGCTCTGTAGCTCGGAAGCTCGGAACTAATTTATTTGTGCCCTAGACATAAATAGAGTGATCTCTAAGAGCCATCCTTACAGGTGCTAGCTGCTGCCCCGACAAGTCGGGGCTGCGGCTCTCTCAGGGCGAACGCCCTCCATAAGTTCGGGTGGGCCGTTGCCGCTGCTGTTCGAGCCTTGCTCGCTTAACGGTTCTCTTAAGATGCGCCTTCCAGGATACTCTTATCGAATTATTAAGCGTGAATTATGTCTAGGCTATAATTTATTTATACCGTGAACCGGTGAACCACTATAACTTTTGAAATAATGTATAAATTTAGGGTAAAATATCGAAAATCTGGCATTTTAAGATTCCTTTCGCATCTTGAAACCGTACGTGCATTTGAAAGGGCGGTGAGGCGAGCAAACCTCCCCTTCACTTTAACCAAGGGCTTTAGCCCCAAACTCAAGATTTCCTGGGGTCCGCCCCTTCCCGTTGGTTTTAGTAGCTGCGCAGAGTATTCTGATTTCTTCCTCACCGACTACCTGAATCCTGAGAGTATCATTGATTCCTTAAATAAAGCCTTGCCCCATGATATTCGTATCTTGGAAGCAAAATATGTTCCGTTACATTCTGCCTCTTTGATGAGCATAATCAATGTAGCCAGCTACAAAACGTTGATCAAAGTTGATCCCGGTCTGTCCCGCGAGGAGCTCAAGGATGGCATGGATGGGCTTTTGACTCGGGGAAGAATTTCGGTTTTCAAGAAAGATCGCGAAAGAGCAGTGGATTTACGGCGATCACTCTTGGATTTTGAGGTTAAAGAAGTTAAAAATGGCGAGGTTACTCTGAGGTTCTCTCTTCAGGTCGGGGGCAAGGAGAGTATCAGAGCGGAGAATCTCATAAAAGCGCTATTTGAGCGGTTTCCAAAATCCTTGTCATTTGAAATAATTGAAATTACGAGAATGGGTCTTTATGTAAAGGTGGGCGATGAATTCATCGATCCCCTCAAATATGGTGGGTAGTTGTAATGTTTGCGCACATTGGTAACACTTATATTGCTCGATGGCATCCCTCCGAGTGCTAGCTGCTGCGAGCCTACTCGCTACTCTCTTAAGGGCAACGCCCTCCATAAGTCCGGGTCGGACTGTTGCCGCCGCTGTTCGAGCCTTGCTCGCTTAACGGTTCTCTTAAGATGCACTCTCCAGGATACCCCATCGCACAAAAAATGAGCTTAATCTTGATATAATTACTGTGAACTGTGAACCGTGAACGGTGAACCATGTAAGAGTGTAACCAATGTCTGCGATTAATACAGAAGTTGTTGATTGGAAGTAAGAAATCTTGTAAAATCTTTCACTCCCGACTCCTAACTACCAACTCCCAACTCGTCATGGAGGGATAATATGGCTGAACTAAAAGAGATAATGATCTCGGTGGATGATTTTGAGGCTCGGGTAGCCATTTTGGAGAAGGAGAGATTGGCCGAGATTTACGTGGAGCGAAACGATGCTCCATCCATCATGGGCAACATCTATCTGGGGCGCGTTAGCAGCATATTGCCCGGCATGGATGCAGCCTTTGTGGATATCGGCCAGGAGAAAAGTGCCTTTTTGTGCGTAGGGGAAGTCGTCTTTCCCGAGGAGGTGGATTCCTTACCCCAAAAGATACATTACTTTTTAAAACCGGGTCAGGATATATTGGTTCAGGTTGCCAAGGGACCCATGGGCACAAAGGGTGCCAGGGTAACCGCTCAGATCGCTTTACCCGGCAGACATCTGGTCCTCCTTCCCTTCGGGGATTCCGTTGGAGTATCCCGCCGTCTTTCCGAAGACGAGAGGGAAAGATTGCGAATTCTTTGCGAGGGCATCAAGCCCGATGATATGGGCCTCATCGCCAGAACGGCCGCTCAAGGTGTGGGACTTGAGTGGTTAAAATCAGATCTCAAGTATCTCATTAGGACTTGGAGAAATCTTCAGCGCCAGGCCGAAAAGAGTAAAGCACCGAAGGCCATCTACAGGGAAGAGGGACTCGCACTGCGTGCCGCAAGAGACATATTCACTTCCGATTTTATACAATTGGTCATCGATTCTCCCAAGGAATACAAAAAGATCCAAACATTCTTAAGTGAAACTTCTCCGGGACTCAAAGACCGCGTGAAGCTTTATTCGGGAAGCATCCCCCTATTCGAAAAGTACAACGTTGATTCCCAACTGAGAAAGGCCCTCAGGAGAAGAATTTGGCTAAGGTCAGGAGGATATATCACCATTGACACCACGGAAGCCCTCACCGCCATCGACGTCAACACGGGCAAGTATGTCGGGAAGACCAGCTTGCAACGAACCATCCTCAAAACGAATCTTGAGGCGGCTCGAGAGATCGCGGATCAAATTCGTTTGAGGGATATCGGTGGAATCATAGTGATAGACTTCATCGACATGGAGGATCAAAAAGACAGGGAGAAGGTTTTTTCAGCCCTAAATGAAGCCCTGGCCATGGATAGGGCAAAGACTAATGTGGGGGAATTTTCGGAATTTGGTGTAGTGGAGATGACCAGGAAAAAATTCTGGCAGGGACTATTGGAAAGCTTATGTGCTCCCTGTTTAAGCTGCGAAGGATCGGGTGTGATGCTTTCCGATACCGCGGCGGGAATTGAAGCCTGGCGAGGGATAAAAGGGTTTTGTCGAGCCAAATCTTCGGAGGCTTTGCTGTTTAAAGTTCATCCCAGGGTGATCAACTTTCTTGCGGCGAGGAGGGCCAAATTGCGCAAGAGAATGGGAAGAGATGTTTACCTTTATGGCGACCCCACGTACTCACCGGAGGGCTATGAACTCGTGAGCGAGGGTTCCCACAGAAAGATAAAGCGTGCCTATAAAGAGCTGTGCAAGGAATATGCCATCCTTCACCTCACCTGAGATTAAACGAAAGTTCTAAAACCCAGCTGAGTTAAATTTTTACAGCCCACACTCGCTTTTGCAAGGCCCTGAGCAGCAAGTTTATGCGTTTTATGACCCACCTATAATTTATGTAAATTGACAACTAAAGTCCTTCTTTGTTAGGATAGAGTGCTGGTTAAGGGAGGAATTATTGCATGCCGTATGCTATTATTGAATCTGGGGGCAAACAATATAAGGTTCGGAAGGGAGAAGAAGTTCTCATCGAGAAAATAGAGGGCAAGCCCGGTGATAAGGTAAAGTTCGATAAGATAATTTTCTTAAGCCATGGCGATCAAAAGATTCATCAAAAAGAGGTGCTTTCCAAGGTAAAGGTGAAGGGCACTATCGTCGAGCAGTTAAAGGGCGAAAAGATAATCGTATTCAAATATGAACCGAAGAAGGGATATAAGCGGATGAGGGGACACAGACAAATCCTAACCAAAGTGAGGATAGATGATATAAAGGTCCCCAGCTAACAAACTCCCAACTATCCGGAGGTTGATAAAATGGCTCATAAAAAGGGAATGGGAAGTTCCAGAAATGGAAGAGATAGTCGATCCAAGCGCTTGGGAGTTAAGCGTTATGGTGGTCAGTTCGTGACGGCGGGGAGCATCCTCGTTCGCCAGCGAGGTACGAGGATAAAACCCGGTCTCAATGTAGGGCTTGGGCGCGATTATACGCTTTTCGCTTTGATCGATGGCTATGTGATGTACGAATCTCGCAATAACTCGCGTAAGGTAAGCGTGCTCGCGCAGGCTTAAGCCTAGAAACGAATCTCGAATTGACCCAGGGTATGACCATCGGTTCTTTATAAGGTCATTCTGATTTCTTATAACCTGGGTCGTTATTTTTTATGCTGAAAAATAGGGGGCATTCAAAGGCGTGGCGACCTTCATCGACGAAGCTCGAATTTTCGTCAAAGGTGGTAAGGGTGGAAATGGTTGCGTGAGTTTCAGGAGGGAAAAGTTTGCTCCCAAAGGCGGTCCCGATGGTGGCGATGGGGGCCGGGGTGGCGATGTCATTTTAAGAGTCGTCAGATCCCTGCGCACGCTCATGGATTTCCACTACCAGCACTATTTTAAAGCCGAGGACGGAAGGCATGGTCGAGGAAGTAATAAACATGGCCGAAGCGGGAAGGATTTAATCTTAAGGGTTCCCCCAGGCACAATGATCAAGGATGAAGAAGGGAAAGTCCTTTGTGACCTGGTTGAAGATGGAGAGGAGTTCATCATCGCCAGGGGCGGTCAGGGAGGACGGGGCAATGCCAGATTTGTAACCTCTGTAAGACAAGCTCCATCCTTTGCCGAGAAGGGGGAACCGGGGGGAGAACGCTGGATTTCCTTGGAGCTAAAACTCCTCGCTGACGTGGGGTTAATTGGCTATCCCAATGTGGGCAAATCCACCATCATCGGCAGGGTATCCGCTGCAAAACCAAAGGTAGCGGACTATCCATTCACCACACGGGTTCCCCATCTGGGAGTCGTCAGTTTATCCGATGGAAGGGACTTCGTTGTGGCCGACATTCCTGGATTGATTGAAGGGGCACATAAAGGTGCCGGACTCGGTCATGCATTTTTGAGGCACATCGACAGGAGTGCAATCCTCGTCCACGTTCTCGACCTCTCGGGAATCGAGGGGAGGGATCCCATTTCGGATTTTGAAACCGTTCAAAGGGAGCTTAAACTATACAAGCCATCTCTCGCGAAGCGTCCACAAATAGTCACCGGAAACAAACTCGATCTTCCATCCGCTAAAGGAAATTTACCCCGCGCCATCCAATATTTTAAGGAGAAATATCAATTCTTTCCCATCTCAGCCGCCACTGGAGAAGGGATAAAGGAGCTGCTATATGCAATCGCCGAGAAGCTTGAAGAAGTGAAACGAACCAAGCGTCGAAGAAAAGCAGCTGTACATAGGGTTTTGAGTTTCCAAGAGGATGAAAGGGAACTCTTGATCTCAAGGGAGGAAGGAGTCTTCCTGGTGAGGGGGAAGGCCATAGAGCGACAGGTGGCCATGACCGATTTCGATAACGAAGAAGCAGTCGCTTATCTGCAGCAAAGATTCAGGGAAATCGGGTTGGAGGATGCACTCAAAAAGGCGGGGGCGAAGGAAGGCGATGCCATAAAGATCGGCTCCATGGTGTTTGACTTCCGTCCCTCCTAACATATAAATTAGTGGGAAAGCAACACTTTTTAATGAAAAATTCAACACTCAGCTTCTGAGCCACGGAGCTAATCAAATCTAAATGAGGTGGATACCATGAAAAGGAATGATTACCTTCCGTAGGGTTCACAGGATCGTGGTCAAGGTCGGGACCAGTGTAATAACCACGCCATCGGGAAGACTCGATTTCATTCAGCTATCGAATCTCGTCGACCAGATGGCGGAATTGAAGAAAAGGGGATATGAGCTTCTTCTGGTTTCCTCCGGTGCCATTGCCGCCGGCGTTGAGGGTTTGGGTCTGGACGCACGACCAACAACCATCCCCGAGCTCCAGGCGGCGGCTTCAGTGGGGCAGGGTCTCCTGCTTCAGCAATATACCAATCTATTCGATAAACATGGGATAAAGGTGGGGCAGGTCCTTTTAACCCAGTACGATACCACCCAGCGTCGTCATTATCTTAATGCCCGAAATACTCTGCAAAAACTCCTGGAGCTGGAGACCATTCCCATCATCAATGAGAACGACACCACCGCCGTGGATGAGATTAAATTCGGAGATAACGATACCTTGGCGGCTCTCGTCTCCAATTTGGTCGAGGCCGATCTGCTGATAGCTCTCACCGATACTGAAGGTCTATATACGAGGGATCCCCATAAGACAACGGAGGCCAAGCTCTTGCAGGAGGTTGAGGAAATCACCCCCGAAGTAGAAGCTCTTGCTGGTGGAGCGGGAACGAGGTTTGGCTCCGGGGGAATGGTCACCAAAATCCAGGCAGCCAAGATAGTGACCTTCGCTCAAAGCGGAATGATAATCGCTCATGGCAAAAGACCCCGCGTGCTCCTGGATATCATGGATTATAAACCCGTGGGAACATTCTTCGTCCCGGGAAAGAAAAAGGTCGAGAGCCGCAAGCTCTGGATAGCATTCGGCAGGATAGCCAGGGGCACGGTGATGGTGGATGAGGGAGCGAAGGATGCCCTGCTCAAAAGGGGTAAAAGCCTTCTCCCCGCCGGTATCACAAAATGTGACGGGGATTTCGGCGTGGGAGACGCTGTAAACATCGTGGATAAAGAGGGAACCGTCTTCGCTAAGGGTTTGACCAATTTTAGCCTACAGGAGCTCAATCGAATAAAAGGACTAAAGAGCAAAGAGGTCTCGGCGATACTACCTGATGCCAGCGAGGAGGTAGTCCACCGAGACTGCCTCGTCATCCTCAAATAGTTCGGAGTAAGGAGTTTGGAGTTGGTAGTAAAATTCATAAACTCCTAACTCCCAACTAATAAACTCCCGACTGGTAAGGAGGTTAACTAATGAGTGAGGTTCAGGAACTGGGCGAGAAGGCGAAGGAAGCCGCCTTCAAGCTCGCCTCCATTTCCACAGAGGTAAAAAATGGGGCACTGCACGCAATGGCTGATGCTTTACTCAAAGAGAGCTCAAAAATTCTGGAAGCCAACCAAAAGGATATCGAGGTTGGGAAGGAGAAGAAAATCAGCTCCGCTTTGATGGATCGTCTTCTTTTGAATACATCCCGAATAGAGGAGATGGCTCAGGGCTTAAGAGATGTCGCCGCGCTAAAGGATCCTGTGGGAGAGATAGTTCGAGGCTGGCGCGTCCCCAATGGTCTTTTGATAACGCAAGTTAGGGTACCACTTGGTGTCGTGGCCATGATCTACGAAGCTCGTCCAAACGTCACCGTGGATGCCGCGGGTTTGTGCATTAAAACGGGCAATGCGGTCATCTTAAGGGGCGGTTCTCTGGCCATAAATTCCAATCTGGCTTTGACGAGGATCATATCCGACGCTTCCACCTCTGCGGGATTGCCCGAAAATTCCATCCAATCAGTATCCACAACCGCTCGGGAGGCGGCAACCGAGCTCATGAAGCTCAATGAATATGTGGATGTGTTGATTCCCAGGGGTGGAGCCTCCCTCATCCGGACGGTTATCGAGACGGCAACCGTTCCCGTGATCGAAACCGGCGTGGGAAATTGCCACATCTACGTGGATGCCGATGCCGATTTATCCATGGCCATGAAGATAGTAATAAATGCCAAGTGTCAGCGTCCAGGCGTTTGCAATGCTGCGGAAACCCTCTTGGTACACAAGGATGTAGCCGAAGAATTTCTACCTAAAATTGTCGACGAGCTGCGAGGTCGAGAAGTCATTATCTATGGCTGTCCTAAAACGCAGTCCCTGTGCCGAGACGTGGAAGCGGCAAGCGAGGAGGATTGGCACACCGAGTACCTCGATCTGAAGCTCGCGGTGAAGATCGTGGACTCCTTGGATGAAGCCATCGCCCACATCCAGAAATATGGCACCAAGCATTCTGAGGCCATCATCACCAGAAATTACGATGCCGCCAGGAGATTTACCGAGGAAATAGATGCCGCTGCCGTTTACGTCAATGCCTCCACCCGATTTACCGACGGCGGGCAATTCGGCATGGGTGCCGAGATCGGAATTAGCACTCAAAAGCTACACGCCAGGGGTCCCATGGCTTTAGAGGCCCTTACCTCCACAAAGTTCGTGGTCTACGGTACTGGTCAAGTACGACAATAATTGGTTCACAGTTTGCCTTCCTCCAGATTTAGCAGGAATTCCAAGAGCGTTTTCCCCGTGATCTCGATATTTTCCGATTTTATCCTGTCGAAGGTATCCTTTGGTGTGTGATAATATGGATCCTTCCCCCATTCCACTATTGCGGAAGGAATTCCCTTCTTCTCGAAGGGTTTATGATCGCTTAACCCTTTGCTTTTGTCCCACTCCAACCATATCTATTGAGATCATTCCCACAATTTGACCTCTTTCGGTGGGGAGAGGAAATTTACGAAGTGGCGGGATTCATAGTGATGATGATCTATATTTCGATCGATCATCTCCTCAGCGCCGAAGGCAACGAAGTCGATTTAATCGCTGGTTTTACTTTCTCGGCGGGCTTAGGTCCGCAAGAGGTGATCAGACACAGGATTAAGACCAATACTAAGCCAATTTTTGCGATTTTTTATTCGGGTTTGACTCATTTAACATGGATATCCTCTTTCATTTTGTCCAGTCTAGTATATTTTCTTCGAGGCATTTTAGTAAAGTGGGAATTAAATTTCATTGAACTTTTTCTTTCGATGGGAAAAGATTAAAATGACATTTAGGCGAAGCAACCGCAGGAGATATGAATGGATAGAAAGTGGCTAGGTGTGGCCATAGGTGCTTTGTTTCTGCTTTCGATGCTATTTTATGCCCGATTTGAGGTAAAATGGCTACGAGTGGGGGGCAATCATTTAGAAATCGCACGTAACTATCTAAGGATAGGGGACAACTACATCCGCATGAGCAGAAAATACATGCACAGCATCCTTTATCCCGGCAATTTCTTGAGCGACAGTGAGATTTATCTCGAACGGGGCCAAGACTATCAGAAAGAGGTCGAAGTAGAGTCTCGTCCTTCGTCGGATTTTTCAGATAATCGTTTTATTGGAAGGATTTCAATATCTTTGAAGGAAAATTTGGAAAGAATCGTGAAAGGTGTGGGGGATGAATAAGGGGAAAGGGAAGAAGCTCCACATTGGGATTATGGGTGGCACCTTCAACCCCATCCATCATGGACATCTGGTCACGGCTCAGGAAGCTCTCGAGCAGTTTAAATTGGATGAGATCATTTTCATGCCCTGTGGTCAGCCTCCCCACAAGAGGGATGAGGAGATAATTCCCGCGGAGGAGAGATATTTGATGACGGTCATTGCCACCGCCTCGAACCCCCGCTTCACCGTGTCCAGGATGGAAATCGAGAGGAAGGGTCCCTCCTACACCATCGATACCATCAAGGAGTTAAGGACGATTTATGGGGAGGATACCGAGATCTTCTTCATCACCGGAGCCGATGCCATCCTGGAGATATTGACCTGGAAAGATGCGGAGAAACTTTACGATCTGTGTAGCTTCATCGCCGCCACCCGCCCCGGTTATTGTCTCGAGAAATTCAAGGAGATACACGTAATCCCGGAGGGAAAGAAGGAGAGGGAAAAGCCCAAAGTCTATTTCATGGAAATTCCCGCCCTGGCCATCTCCTCTACGGATATCCGCAGAAGGGTCAGGGAAGGAAAACCCATAAAATACCTTGTTCCCGATGGAGTAGCCAGGTACATCCAAAAATGCGGATTTTATAGAGGACGAAAGGCAAAAGAGCCGTAATCTTAGCAAAGAGGCCATTATGTCCATAGGTTACAGAAGCAGAAGGAAATCCGAGGAATCCATGGGCTACAGGACGCGCCAGAGACTTTTGAGGGGCTGGCGAAGAAGACGACGGATTAAGATAGTCCTTGGAATTTTCCTCTTTCTCGCTCTGATTTCCTTTGGAGCCCTCTTTTGGCTAAAGGGTCCCGCCATTTTATCTCTTTTATTCCGAGGGAAAGAAAAAGTTCGGGTCTCTCCCTTGCCCAAACCTGTGAGGGTCACCTTTCTGATCATCGGGGCGCAAAAGACCGATTCTGGGGAGCAGGTTCTCGGTTTGATATTGATGTCCTTCGATCCCAAGGAAAAGAAGATAAGCGGTTTTTCTATTCCACCTGAAACCTTCGTCGAGGTCCCGGGTCATGGATTTGAAAAGATATCCGAGGCATTGACCTCTGGAATCCCCATCCTTTCGGCGTCGGTCGGGAATTTCCTGGGCATAAGCGCTGATCACTATCTGAAATTGGATCATCTGGATTTTGAGAGAATTGTAAAGGCGGGGAGACTTAACAAGGCTTTTGACAGGGTGAAGGAGAGCGATTTAAATCAAATGGAGTGTTCAAGGTGGTCCAAGATTTTGGCTAAAGTCCCACGCTCCAAGATAAACATCGTTCCCCTTCCTGTGAAACCGATCTCCGTTGGTCAGGAAACCTACTTTGAGCCCCAGAAGGATGAAATAGAACATTTGGTGAAGGTACTCTTTGGAAGGGAGAAGAGAAGGAGAGCGATAAGGGTCATAGTCCTCAATGGATGCGGAGAGCCAGGGGTGGCTGGTGAGGTGGCTCAGAAGTTAATCGAGAACGGGTATAAGGTCGTTCAGACCAAGAATGCCGAGAGCTTTGATTTCAAGAAAACCCAGATAATAATCTATCGAGGGGATAAAAGTTCCGCGGAGAGGGTAAAGGATTTGCTTGGTGTCGGAGTCATCGTATCCAAAAGGCTCCCACAGGATCTCGCGGATATAGCCATAATCGTGGGTAAAGATTATAAGCAGCAACCCGTCGATGGTCCATAACCAGTTTTTAATATTATGACTTACCGGCTCCCATTCCCGACTACAGACTAACGGGGGTATGCCTTTGAAATCCAGGGAGTTAGCGAGACTTATCGCAAGAGCAGCTGCAGAGAAAAAGGCTGAAGATATCATCGTTTTAGACATCGGCAAGCTCCTGATAATCACGGATTATTTCGTCATATGTAGTGGGAAAACCACGCGCCACGTGAAGACCATCTTCGAAAACATCCAGAGGAAATTGGATGAGAAAGCGGTAAGACCCTTGGGAGTGGAAGGACAGGGCGAAGCCTACTGGATACTTTTGGACTGTGGCGATGTTGTCGCCCATATCTTCACCCAGAAAGAGAGGGATTATTATCAACTGGAGAGGTTGTGGAAGGACGCCCCCCAACTCAACTGGGACGAATCCCCCAAAAGAAGAACATCCAAACCCTAAGTACCTCATCATTCTCAAATTCTCGCGAATTCAAGAATGGCCAATGCAATAACTTACCACCTTTCTTCCTCTTGTCCAATCAACAACAAAAGGTTAATAATGGGGGTAATCCTGTGGCTAAACGCTGTGGCGAGCGCCACTGCTTGTTCACTAGCCCTTCTTGCTGTTTTTCGGAATCAAACCAGTAAATTGTCGATAGCATTATGGATGAAATAAGCGCTGATAGTAAGCCTTCTCGCATTCCATAGTGCACCACGAACATTATGATGGAAGTGGTTATCCCATGGGACTGAGGGGAGATAACATTCCCTTAGGCTCTAGGATACTTGCTGTAGCCGATGCTTTTGAGGCTATGACCGCCGATCGTCCTTACAGAGAGGCTTTAGGCTTTGAGAGAGCTATAACCGAGCTAAAAAATAACGCTGGTAGTCAATTTGATCCACGCATAATAGAGGCTTTCATCGACTTAATCAAGAGTGATAAGTCTAGCAAAAGGATTGAGAAAATCAAGAAAACAATTGAAGGCTAAGGTCCATACCTAAGCCAGTTTCTTCCAGCAAAACCTTTCTTTTGTGCAAATTAAATTTTCAGCCAGGATTCCTCCGAGCTTTATCATATAAATAAGAAGTTAACTTTTTACCGATATATTTTTCGAGAAATCCTTTTGGATCAGTTATTAGAATTAGATTACAGGGCGGGGAGAAGATGAACGAACTGGAGATCAAGCGCCTCATTCTGCGAAAGATGGATGTTTTTCGTTCGGTGCTACCCCAAGTCTCACTGCGCTTCTTCAGTCGGAAGAGCTATCTTCTCTGGGCGAGGACCATACCCCAGGTTCAGGAGGAGATCCAACTCGGATGGTACGAGAATTTCGAGGCTGAATTCAAGGAGCCCGTATTGGCCCTGCGAGAGGAGAAAATTGTCGGTGCCTGTCCCTCTCTCTTCGTCGAGCTTTTGAAAGGTGAGCCGCCACAAATTCACCGCTTATTTGTGGAAGGTGCTTTTTTAAGTCGGCTTCTTCTATTCCTCGTTCCCGGGACTGGCTGGAAGGCCGAGGAGCAGGTGCGTAAGATGATGCGAAGGCATTTCCCACTCCTGCTCGCTGCGACCGAGGCCGTCCGCGGAACTGGTCCACTCAAAAAGAAATAAGAATTGAAGCGAGGAGGAAGATATCTGGGATAAAATTTCTTAAAAAACTCATTGGGAGGGAAGCGATATGGCTTTGATGCAGATAAGTGTGATTCCCATCGGGACGCCGACCCCAAGTATCGGTGATTACATCGCGGAAGTGGTCAAGGTACTCGATCGAGAAGGGGCAAGGTATGAACTCACCGATATGGGAACGATAATCGAGGCGGGAACGGATGAGCTCTTCACACTGGCCAGGGAACTCCATGAGGTACCATTCACGAAGGGAATCCAAAGGGTGGTAACGACCATCGAGATCGACGATCGCAGGGACAAGAAGGTTGGAATGGGCGATAAGGTAAGATCGGTCATGGCGAGGATAAAATAGGGATAGAGGATACAGGATACAATGTGATACTTACTTAAGTAGAGATTTAAGTATTGACTATGGTGTGGATTAAATATAGAATGTGTGTGGAGGCGAAAAATGATGTTGAAGATAAACATTACCATACCCGCTGGTTTCTTAAAGAAAATAGACAGGACAGCCAAGGAGGAGCATCTAAGCCGAAGCGAGTTTTTAAGAAAAGCTGTTGAAGCATACTGGGAATCCCAAAGGACAAAGCAGGCCGAAAAGAAGCGAACTCAGAACATAAGGGAAGCCATGGAGATTCAAAGCCGCTTGCGCAAGAAAGCGGGTAAGTGGGATGGCGTAGCCGAGATTCGAAGGTGGAGAGAGGCACACTAATGTATACCTCCTCAACTCTTTATGTAATCGATGCCTCGGTTGCGATCAAGTGGTTTTCCCATGTAAATGAAGCGGACATAGAACAGGCACTTAAACTGCAGGAACTTCATCTCTGGAAAGAATGCTTGCTCATCGCCCCGGATATTCTGGTTTATGAGATAATAAATGCTTTAAGGTATAATCCCAATTTTGAACAGGATGATACGAATCTCGCTCTTTTGAGTCTACTAAAGATGGAACTTGAGTTAATAAAGCCAGATGAGGATTTACTCAAGAGAGCGATTAAATTAGCTTATAATAAAGACACCACTATTTACGATGCTTCTTATATTGCTTTAGCGCAAAAGAAAGGGTGCTTACTCATTACAGCCGATGGCAAGTTTTTTACAAAGATTCAGGATTTGCCTCAAGCCATTTTATTGAAGGATTTAAGCCTGGAATAAAATTCGAAGGAACCCAACTAGCCACTTCGGTTTCGACCTACTTTATTGTATTTTTAGTGGCCCTTTGGGTCCTTCTTTGGGGGAATAGCAGGCCACTCCGACTCCAACAAAGATGACCAAAATGAAGACCATGATCAGAAATTTCTTCATTTTACCTCCCCCATTTATTCTAAAGCCGTTTGAATGAGTCGCTTTAGACCAGCGTTTCCCGATTTTCAAGCGGATTTCCATACACGTTGCATTCTATGGTGAGTTTTTCATCACCGAGAAAGATTAACCTCCTTCAGATGGTGTATTCTAGAGGTAATATCGTCCGATTTTTATCCCAGCTTGAATGGTATATTTTGTAGGTTTTGGGTAAAAGAGCCGGAGAAAGTTATGTTATAATTTTTTAGAAGGGAAACTGAAAGGGAGGAAATAAAGAAATGGGCTCCAGGAATACCTTTTTAGTCATCGTTCTTATCGCGGTGATGATTTATGCTGCGACCTCATGGGCGCTGGCTCAGACGCAAATCGATGCTGTCACACGTGAACATGTTCTTGCCAGTGCTACGGAGGGTGGACCCGGAACAACACATGAACCGGAAGCAAAAGAAGCACATGAAGAACATGAGGAAACACACAAAAAGGAGGCACATGGACAACCAGAAGCCGGAGAACAGGGAGCAGAAGAACACGAAACAGCGGGACATGGAACAGCTGAACACGGGGGAGAACATGAAGCCACCCCCACCGGATGGTTATTATCCTTCTCAGATATTTTCCTCTTGGGCATGATAGTAATTATGTTGATAGTGATTAGCAAGGGATTGGGAATGTGGGGAGCAAAGCGCGAGGCGAAGGACTAGAGCTGAGCGGCTTACTCGTAAATGACCACGGTGAAGATTTGCTCC
The DNA here is from genome assembly GCA_030018275.1 of Actinomycetota bacterium. Classification (NCBI taxonomy): domain Bacteria; kingdom Bacillati; phylum Actinomycetota; species Actinomycetota bacterium. The sequence continues at coordinate 77,093 of JASEGB010000006.1, forward strand.
ATAGTTTCCACATCCACAACTCCGATATCAAATTGGGGTCAGACCTTGATACCCTAATTTACCAGCCATGATAAATCCTTAATTGGACTATTAACGAGTTTGGTTTACACATATATTTAAGGGAGGGGTAAGTGTTAAGAAAGTGTCGGAGCCTCGCTCATGAAAACTTTAAAACATACTCACACTTTTGTAGCGAGGCGAGACCCGAACGGCCCCGAAGGACTCGTTTCACTCGCCAACGGGGTAAACGGCCGTAACCGCGCCTGCCCCGTAGACGCGACAGCGTTCTTCGGGGTATTTTCGGAGCACTTCACCCCGACCATGGTGTTAACCCATCTTGTTAATAATACATCTTAATTCCAATTTTTACTTCGCAGCCACAAGGCTAGTCGGGGGTGATGATTCGGGCCACTCCACAATTTTATCAGACTACATTCCGCTGGGAAATCACATGGACCCCAATTTGACTTTATTCGAGGTCGTTTATATAATTTATGCTGCAATATATATTTGGGGATGTAGCTCAGAGGGAGAGCGCCTCCTTGGCGTGGAGGAGGTCGCGGGTTCAAGTCCCGCCATCTCCACCAATAAGATAATAACAGTTATTTTCCAAGATGAGTCCAGAATTGCTGGGCTCCTCTTAATTTTTGGTTAAATTTGGTATTCTTGGGCGGGTTCGGGGCACAAGGTCTTAATGTTCAGATCCCTTATGAACTGCTGATAAAGCTTCGGTCTTTCGGTGTGGATGAGATAGACCTTCTTCGGAGCTATTTGGGATATCGTCTCCTTGAGCTCGAGAGGTGCAGCGTGCCCTGAAGCATGGATGTTGTACAGGGGGATTCCGTAGTATTCCATCCAATTCAAGAGCTTTTTGAAATCGATCTCCATTTCCTCATTGAAGGGTTCGCTCTGAGAGAGGATAAAAATGGTTCCCGACTCCGGCTGGATGTCGCACATCTCGTTCATATCGTAAAAGGTCGCCGAGAGGACTATTTCATCCTGAGCTTGGCTTAAATCCGCACTTTCAACCACGCTTGAATAGGTTTCCAGGAGTCTTTTCTCCCAGAATCGTGGACTCTTTTTCTGTCTGGCGAAGATGAGGATATCGGGATCGTGTAGATTGAAGATGGATAAACCCCTGTCGTGCTTTAGGGCTTCGATGAGATATGCCTGTTTTGTGGACAGGGCGAGCTTTCTCCCATTTGCCTTCGCAACCTCGTAAAAGGTTCTCAATCTATCGATATCCACAGGAGAAAAACTTGCTATGACCAGGGCCTTCGTCTGGGCTACTATTCCTGCGGTTTTATCCTTTACTTCTTCCTCGGAGGAAACTTTCCCCTCACCCACATTGGTTCCCTCGATGATCAAGGCATCGGCTTTTGAAACCTTTGCCTTTTCTATGAACTCGAAGCTCATATCAGCTCTCGTGCCGTGAAGTCGAAAATCGCCGGTATACACGATGGTGCCTCCACTGGTTCGGATTATGAAGCCATAGGCACCCGGCACGGAGTGATCGACGTGAATTGGCTCAATTTCGATGGAACCTATATTTACGATGTCCCCGGTTCTGAAGGTCTCAAATTTCTTGAAAATCTCCTCTCCTCGTTGCGCGGTGAGATTGGCGATGCAATAATTACTCGACCCCGTCCGACTAGTGAATTCCCTGGTCACGATGATGGTCTTTGTGGTCTCTCCGCAATAAATGGGAATCTCGTCTTTTATGTATCGGGTGTAGTCCATGTGGTCAATGTGGGGATGGGAGAGGAGAATCCCGGCGGTATCTCTCATCCCTTCATCGTTTTTGTACAGACCTTCAATGGATGGCAAAATCCCCAGGGCTAAAAGGTGCTTTTCCTCCCTGGGCTCCAAGTAAGGTGCGTCATAATATTGCCTTTCCCGTTCAAAATTCTTTCCGAAGTCTAAGAATATCTCCGTGTCTTGATCCTTGAGCAAAATTTTATTTCCCCCGACCTCGCCAATTCCACCATAGAATTTGAGGATGGTCACTCCAATCACCTCTGAAAGCTAGCTTTTATGCCCTCTTCATTATAAATCATTTGGCCTTTCCAATCCGCTCCAAAATTTTGGGCATCGATCCCGTTGCTCCTAAAGCTTTTGCCCCATCTGTCGATGAGATTGAAGGGGACGATTTTTCGCCCCCAGGTGCAAAAATGGGGAAACTGAGAAAGAGTAGACCGTTCACCTTGTTCTTAACACTCGTTCTTTTAACCGGGATGAGTCTTGCCCTGGCCAACCCCGGGCAGCATCTGGAATCAAAATTCGACTCTCCATCTCAAAATCCGCTCGTAAATTCATTCTTCGAGCCTCCCAGGGAAAGAAACTATAAAACCGATATGGAATTGGCGGTGGAGAGATATCTGGCGAGAAAAGCTGAAGAGGCCCGAAGGGCAGAAGAGGCAAGAAGGGCGGAAGAGGCACGAACGGCGGAAGAAGCGAAAGAGCGGGAAATTACCAAAACTTCGAGCAAAATTATCGGGAAGACGGGGCCCAAAGCTTCGGGACAAAAGGCAAGTGCGCGAACAGTTCAAAGTACAGTCACCGATCCCATCGCAATGAAACAGGCTCAAGCGAATCGCATTCTTGCTTCGTTAATCGCAAAATATCCCATTTTGCAAGGTTCGACGGTGCACATCCGACCCTGCCCCAATGGTTGGCAGGGATGTTGCTGGTATAAAAGGGGAGAGATTTGGGTCGATCCAAACCACCATGCTTCACTTTCTGATATAATTCAGCATGAATGCATGCATATCATAGACTGGCGAGAGGATGGGGACATAGACCATAACGACTATTGGGAGTAATTATCCCTATGGTTCCTCTCCTACCCAGATGGTGACCGTCGATCTCTTTCTCGCCCGCTCACCACCTTTCGGACTTTGAGCTACCACCTTACCCCAACCCTCTGGGCTGGAGACGCCTTCTTTGACCAGGACTATAAAACCGAGGTTTTCCAACTCGCTTTCAGCGATGCTTTCATCCTTTCCCACCACATCGGGAACGGTAACCATCATCGGGCCGGTGCTCACCACCACTTTGACTACCGATCCCCTTTTGACCTCGCTTCCGGGCTGGGGCGATTGTCTTATTATTCTCCCCCTTTCAACCTCATCGCTCGATTCTTCGGTCTTTGTCATTTTCAATTTTGCCTGACTTATAAGTACAGCGGCTTCCTCCTGTGTTCTATTTATCACATCGGGGACTTCGACTTCTTCTATCCCCAGACTCACCACCAGGTTTACCTTCGTGCCCTTGGTCACCTTTTTATCTCCCTTGGGGTCCTGATCGATGACCTTATCTTCGGGTATCTTGTTATGGTGTCTTCTCTGGATTTTGCCAACTTCCAAACCCGCTTTTGCCAGAAGATAGGTTGCCTGAGCCTCCGTGCGCCCCACTACTTCGGGCACGGAGATTAGTCTTTTACCTTTGCTCGCGATTACCTTAATGGTCTCCCCCTCCCTTACTTTCCGACCGGGACGGGGATACTGATCGATTATGCCTCCGTTAGCTATGGTATCGCTATACCTCCACTCCGCGACCTTCAACTTGAGACCCTCCCTCGTCAATATTTGTTTGGCCTGGGAGATGGTTTTGCCCTCCAGATCTGGAACGGGGATCCTGGGCGCAAGGGCATAAAAACCCCAGGCTGCAGCGAGGGAAAATGCCAATAATATGGCCAATATCCAGACAGCCCAGGCGATCCATCTCCTCCTACGCACTTCTTTTTCCACGGGAGGAGAGACGGGACGGGGCAGCACTATGGTCTCCCCTTCAGATGAGGTAACGGTTGCCTTGACCGGCAAACCCTGGGCACATCGCGCCAAATCCTCTCGCATCTCCTGAGCGGACTGGTAGCGATCGCTGGGATGTTTCGATAACGCTTTCAATACCACGGCTTCGAGGGACTCGGGAATATCGGAATTTATACTTCGGGGGGAGGGTGGCGACTCGTGGGTATGTTTTAAGGCGATGGCAACTGGGCTTTCTCCCTCGAAGGGGACACTGCCCGTGAGCATCTCAAATAAAACTATCCCAAGGGAGTAGATATCTGAAGCTATGGTGGCCGGGGCACCATGCGCTTGCTCTGGGGAGATATAATGCGCTGTTCCCAGGATGGTTCCGGTTTGAGTCATGGTGGAGGTTCCCGCCCGAGCGATCCCAAAATCGGTCACCTTGACCTCTCCCTCGGTTGTAATGATGATGTTGTGAGGCTTTATATCCCTGTGGATTATATCGTGTTTGTGGGCAAATCGGAGTGCTGAGCAGACCTGGCGGGCGATGTCGACGGCAATATCGAAGGGAAGAGCTCCTCTATCTGTGATTATCTGTTTGAGACTCCTTCCCTCAAGGTACTCCATGACGATGAAGTAGGTACCGTCTTCGCTTCCCCAATCATGGACATTGACGATGTTGGGATGATTCAGACCCGCCGCCGCTTGCGCTTCCCTTCGAAAGCGAGCCACGAAGTTTTCTTCCTGAGCGAATTGGGGGTGTAGGACTTTTAAGGCAACGGTGCGGTGGAGTACCCCATCATAAGCCTTGTACACATCGGCCATCCCGCCGCTGCCAATCTTCTCGATGATCTCGTATCGTCCTCCGAATACTTTCTTCATTTCCTGGCTCTCCCAGCAAATCCGGCCTTTTCGAGAAAGGTTACAGACCTAAAGGTCTGTTTCTACTTTGGTGTTCAAATTCTATGTTTCAATGATAACACTATAATCACTCCGTTGATAAAAATAAATACTGTATATACCCTGTATAATTTCAGAAAGTAGTTTGAAACCTTAAGCCCAAATCCTAAATTCGAAATCCTAAACAAATTCAAAATCCAAATTTTCAAAACATTAGGTTCACCGTTCACCGTTAGTTCGTTCACCGTTCACCGCTCACCGTAACTCTCGCCCGTTTTTTGGCAAAAAGAGCTGCCTCAGGCATTTATGTCTACCCTATTTATCTATCATATTTATTCTTAAGGGCTGCGGATATGATCTGCTTTGCTATGGGTGCAGCGACTCGACCGCCGGTTGCCTCACTGCCCAAACTCCCTCCATTTTCAACTATCACCGCTACGGCGATCTGCGGATCATCGGCTGGGGCGAAGCAAACGAACCAAGCGTGAGGTGCCCCCTTAGCCACCTGTGCCGTCCCTGTTTTACCCGCCACGGAGATGTCCTTAAGTCTGGCTCCCCTTCCCGTACCCGATTCCACGACCTGCTTCATGAGTTCGGTCAAGGTCGATGCAGTCTTTGGTGATATCGGTCGAAGCCACTCCTCGCCGTGGAAACGCCGCAAAATCTTTCCGCTGTAGTCCCTGATCTCTTTGACGACATATGGTCTCATGATCACACCTTGGTTGGCGATGCCCCCGGCGACCAAGGTCATTTGAAGAGGAGTCAGGCGGACATCCTTCTGACCTATGGCGCTCATTGCCGTCCCCGGCGGGTCAATTTCGGCGGACTGAGGGATTTTGCTTTCTACCACCGGCAATTCGAAGGGAACCTTGAGGTTTATCCCAAATCCTTCGGCGTAATTCACCAGCTTTTTTGCTCCCAGCTTCAAGCCGATCTCTCCGAAGGTATTATTGCAGGATAATTCGAGTGCGTGGGCGAAGTCGATCTTCCCATGAGATTTCCCACCAAAGTCGCGCAGGGTGTGTCTGGTCAAGGGAAGCGTGAGTCTACCCGTGCACGTAAACTGGGTTGATGGTTCGACCAGTCCCGTTTCAAGAGCCGCGGAGGCTGTGACGAGCTTAAAAGCAGAACCTGGGGGGTACAACTCCTGCAGAGCTCGATTGAGGAGGGGCTTTGCCTCGTCTTGAATGAGTTCGTTCCAGGCTTGGGTTTCCCTCTCAATATTTAGGCTGGCAAGGGGATTTGGATCGTATGAGGGATTTGAGACCATCGCCAGGATCTCACCTGTTTTTGGATTTAAGACGACCACCGCTCCCCTTTGGTCACCCATGGCTTTGGCGGTCACATTCTGAAGGCGAGAATCGATGGTCAAGATCAGCGTATGTCCCGCTTTTTCCTCCCCCATGAGATAGCTCAGATAATCCTGGAAGGAGGAGATTTCCTTCTTACCCAAGAGATGGTCGTTGAAGGCTGCCTCCAAACCGCTCCTTCCGTAACGCAGGCTGTAATACCCGGTTAACGGAGCGAAGATTTTCCCCTGGGGATAGATGCGTTGATATCTTCGATTCACGCGGGCCTTTTTGCTCTCCGCCAGGACTTGACCGTCTGAGCTCAAAATTGCTCCCCTGGCTATGGCCAACTCTCTTTCCATCCCCCGGATGTTTCTGGGATGGGAGGCTATCCTCTGAGCCGCAAAGACCTGGAGATAGGTGAGGTTCATACATAGAACTATGAAAGCCAATGAAAAAAGCAAGATGAGGTGGCGAATGTATTTATTCATATCTCTTCCCTCGACTGGATTCGTTGGAGATAGAGAGGAGCAGTCCCACCAAGATGAAGTTTGAGAGGATGGAGCTCCCTCCATAGCTCACGAAGGGAAGGGTAACCCCCGTTAGGGGGATGAGTCTCGTTACCCCTCCGATGATCACGAGGGTCTGAAGGGCAAGAACCAGTGTTAATCCCGCCGCCATGAGTTTACCGAATTCATCCTCACAGGTTAAAGCGATCTTAAATCCTCTGGGGATGAACAGGAGGTAAGCCAGGATAATCCCGAATCCCCCTGCAAGCCCCAACTCCTCACAGAGGGCGGAGAAGATAAAATCGGTGTGGACTGCGGGGATGCGGGTGGGATAACCCAATCCCAATCCAGAGCCGAAGACTCCACCACTGGCGATGGCGAAGAGAGACTGGACTATCTGGTACCCCTTTCCCTCGATATCTTTCCAGGGATTGAGCCATATATCTATCCTTGTCTGTACGTGGCCGAAGAGGTAGTAACAGCTCGTTGCACCCAACATGAATAGCAGTATGCCCACGACCACATAGGCTTTTCTTCCCGTGGCCGCATAAAGCATGCCCAAAAATAGTCCCAAGAATAGAAGGGATGAGCCCAAATCCTTCTCAAAGACCAAGATACTCAAGGAGATTATCCACATGATGAGCAGAGGACCGAAATGTCTGAATCCGGGTACATTCATTCGAAGAAATCGACGGGCGCCCGTCGAGAGTAGCTCTCTTTTCTCCTCGAGATAAGCCGCAAAGAAGACGGCCAAAAGTATCTTGGCTATTTCTGAAGGCTGGAAGGATAGGGGACCGAATTTAAGCCATAATCTGGCTCCATATCTCTCATATCCGAAGAAGATTGGGGAAAGGAGCAACATTAGCCCCAACAGAGCGCAGGAGTACTTGTAATTTTTGAGCATTTTATAATCTTTGAGGAGAATGAGGAGGTTAATTAAGACGAATGCGGAAAGCAAAACCCATAAGGATTGGAAGCCCGCAAGCCCAGGCTTCAATCTATAAATCATGGTCACCCCGGTGAAGGTCAACAGCGCCATGATGGGAATGAGGATGGGATCGGCAAAGGGCACCAATTTCCTTGCGGACAGGTGGATTGCGATGAAGATGAAGGCTAGAGCACCGGCGAATGTGAACGCCTCTCGAGGGGCGGCTCCGCAAGAGAGGAGAAGCGAGGCGAAACCCGCGAGTACCAGGAGAAAGGTTAGGAGGAGTGCGCCTATTTCTTGATTTCTTCTCTGTGCAAGGTGCATAATTTCTCCCTTTCGAGCACCGGTTTTAGCTTGAATGTTTGGCAAACTCCGCATTCGGAGCACGGACCTGTTCGACAATCCTCAGTGGGAGTTTGGCTCAAGGCCCTTTGATATTCATTCCATAAGTATTCCTTGTTCACCACGGAATTTATGTGATCCCAGGGGAAGACCTCGTCACGGGAGCGCTCTCTATGGGCGTAAAAATTGAGGGAGACACCACTCTCTTCAAAGGCTTTTAGCCATTTATCGAAGTTGAATTGCTCAGTCCAGGCATCAAATCTGCAGCCTATCTTAAAGGCCCTTTCGATGACCTTGGATAATCTTCTATCACCTCTGGCCAAAGCGGCCTCCAGAACACTCAATTTGGGATCCTGCCATTTCAGGAGGATGTATCTGCTTTGGAGGTTTTTCCTTAAGAATTCGATCTTTTTCTCGAGTTCAGGGAGGGGATTCTGGGCAACCCATTGAAAGGGCGTGTGCGATTTTGGAACGAAGGAGGCTACGCTCAAGGCGACCTTAATCCTATTCCATTCCCTTTTGGGAACCACAGAGAGCCCGATGTCCACTATCTTATGGGTGAGATCGACTATTCCCTGAAGATCTCCTTGGGTTTCGGTGGGTAGACCTATCATGAAATAGAGTTTTAACTTCCTCCAGCCCGATTCAAAGACATCTTTCACGGTGGCTAAGAGATCTTCCTCGGTGAGGCACTTATTTATCGCATCCCGGAGGCGTTGGGTTCCCGCCTCAGGGGCGAATGTGAGTCCCGTCTTCTTTACCCTTTGAATCTGACTCGCTAGTTCCACGGAGAAGGTATCCAACCGAAGGGAGGGGAGGGAGATGGAGATTCCCTTTTGTGAGTGGTTGTCCATGAGCTTCCTTAAAAGTGGTTGGATGAGACTATAGTCGCTGGAGCTTAGGGAGACCAAGGATATCTCCTCATAACCCGTCTCCCGCAGCAGATCATTCGCCGCCCTGAGGATGAGTTTATGTGAACGCTCCCTCACCGGTCGGTAGATTATGCCCGCTTGGCAGAAGCGGCATCCCCTGGTGCAGCCCCTCATCACCTCCAGGGAGCATCTATCGTGGACGACATCCACATAGGGGACAAGGGGGAGCATGGGAAATTTGACATCGTTCAGATCCTTGACCGTCCGCTTTGAGACTCTTTTGGGGATGCCTCTGCAGTTGGGCTGGATTTTTTTTACCTGACCGGAGGGGTAGTATTCCACATCATAAAACCGGGGGACATAAATCCCTTCAATTCCCGCCAATCTTTTCAAAAGTTCCCTGCGCTCTGCCAACTGTCCCTTTCGACCCTCGACCCTCGACCCTTGACCTTTCTTATATTCCTCCACGAGCTCAAGGATGACCTCCTCGCCATCCCCGATCACGAACAGGTCGAAGAAGGGAGCAAGAGGTTCCGGGTTGAAGGCACAAGGACCTCCCGCAATGACCAGAGGATATCTTTCATCACGATCGGTTGCGTAAGGGGGAATTCCCGCCAAATCGAGGACATTGAGGATGTTTGTGTAGGTCATCTCATATTGAAGAGAGAAACCCAGGATGTCGAGGGAAATTAGAGGTGTGCGAGATTCAAGGGCAAAGAGGGGAATCCTCTTTTTTCGCAGAACCTCTTCCATATCTATCCAAGGTGCATAAGCTCTCTCCGCGACCACATCGTTTTCGTCATTTAAAATCTCGTAAAGGATTTGTAGACCCAGGTTGGGTAGGCCTACCTCATAGGTGTCGGGATAGATTAGTGCGATCTTGAGATCGACCTCATGGTGTGGTTTGTGCACTGCATTCCATTCGCCATCTATATATCTTGCGGGCCTTTGAACCAGCGGGAGTATCTTCTCCAGGGAATCACTTTTCACCCACGATCACCTTCGAAATATTTCTTTGCTAGCCTCCCCAATGCCACCGTGCCTCCGTAGGCCACTCCACCCTTGATTATCCATCCCGGACCTGGTAGGAGGTCGAGGAGTTGTCGAGCCAAGGCTCTAAAGGTAAACCCCGCCCCCACAACCGCCAGCAGCTCCTTACATCGAGCCAATGTAAGTTTCTCACCATGAATGGCCGCGATTTTGAGGACCATCCTTATCTGATTTGCGGTGAGGATGGGCATATCGGAGCCCGGGAGTATGGTTATCCCTCCAATGAGGGCATTTTTTGCGGCTGTTTCCCTGATCACCTTCTCTATAGCCGCTTTTCTGAAGGAAGGCAGTCTTGATGCCAGGGCGATTTCTTTGTTGCATCGATCCAGAATCTTCTGTATCAAGGTTCGTATCCCTAGACCCCTTTTGATGGATATGGAGACGATTCTCGTCGGTGATATTTCCAAAAATTGTTTGATTCGCTCATGGAATTCTTCAAAGCCAGATGCATCGAAATCGTCTACGACAATGAGGAAAGGTTTCTTGAGTTCTGCCAGGCAGACGACAAAAGCCAGGGTATCTACATCAAATTGCTGGGTCATATCCAGCAAAATCAGGGCAAAATCTATCGCACATGCCTCTTCTATCAGTTCCTCGGTCGATTTTCTATCAAGTGTTAAGGTTTTAAAGATTGCCCTCTGTTCATTGGTGGGTGCAAGCTCTTCGATGAGCCCGGTGGCATCGACCCCCTCCCTTCCGGCGACAAGGATGTTTACGTCCCTGGAGGCCTCCTTCCTCACCTGCCTTAGGGCTTTGGCGATTTTTCTCGTTTTGGTGGGTAACTTGACCAAAGTAACCTCCTTGAACATTTTGGCTACTTGAACCTTCGGGCATAGATATTGAGAAGTAGACCGGTGGCGATCAAATTGGTGATCATCGAGCTCCCTCCGTAACTGATGAAGGGAAGGGGGATACCGGTGATGGGCATGATTCCCAAGTTCATTCCCACATTGACCAGAATTTGAAAGAGCCACATGGAAACGACACCGATGGCCATCAACGTTCCAAATAGATTCCTGGCCGTGGTGGCGATCCTTATCCCCCTGGCGATTATGACGGAATATAAACCGAGAAGGATAGCCGCACCTAGGAATCCCAGTTCCTCCCCGATCACGGCGAAGATGAAATCGGTGTGGTGTGCCGGAACGAATCTCAAATTGGTTTGACTCCCCGAGAATAACCCCTTACCGAAGAACCCCCCAGAACCGATGGCGATTTTCGATTGGAGGAGGTGATAACCGGCGCCTAAAGGATCTATATCCGGGTTCAAGTATACGATCAGACGCTTCATTTGGTAATCTTTGAGTAAGTTGAAGTGTATTATGAGGAAGCAAATGAGAACGCCGATGGCGATAATGATCACATAGTTCCTGAGTGAAGTCCCCGCCACCAGGAGCATCCCCATAAGTATGGCCACCAAAACGAGAGCAGTCCCCAAATCAGGCTGCTTAAAAATTAGGATAAGTGGTAGTGCAATATGGGCAAAGGCCAGGGATAGGTCTTTTGCTGAGGTTATCTCTCCCCTTCTGCTGGCCAGGAAGGCAGATAGGGTGATGATGAGCATGGCTTTGGCGAATTCCGAAGGTTGGAAGAGAAAGAAACCAATGGGTATCCACCTCTGGGCTCCCAACGGTGAACGTCCCACGAAGAAAAGGGAGGTCAGCAAAATTATGTTGAGAATATAAATGGGTATAGTATAAGGGCGTAGCCAATTATAGTCCAGGCAGGATATAGTCACCACGACTAAAATACCCAAGATAACCCAGGTGATCTGCCTTTTTAGATAGTAATATGGATCCTGTGTCTCTTGGGGATAAGTGGCACTATAAACCATGAGGGTTCCATAGCAAACCAGAGCAATTACCGCAAGTATTAAAATGAAGTCGACTCGTCGCACGAGCTTGACCAAATCCACCTGCAAACACCTTCTTATAACAATACTAACCCTGGACATAATTCGTTCACAGGAGTTTCTTCAGCATTTCGTGCTGTTTATCCAGGTCAATGCAAAATGCAAAAATAAAAAATAAAATACACAAATCAAAATGCAAATATTTTAAAACCTCCAAATTTTGGCAAATTTAGTTTTCAAATTTATTCTTTATTGGAATATATGTGTCAGTTAAGTTAGTCAACTGAGTTGTTCTCAAATTCTTAAGAATTTGAGAATAGGCTGGTCAAAGAACCAATAAAGTTTTTTGCCAAACTAGTTTAAACATTTTGAATTTTGGATTGTCATTTTGCATCTTTAACTTTGAATTTTGAATTTGAGATGAGCTTAATCTCGATATATATTACTGTGAACGGTGAACCAGGTTAAGGTGGGTTATGGTTTCAATGACGAGGGACGAGGGACGAGGAACGAGGAACCCATTGATATTAGCCCTTGACGTTTCCAGCAGAGAAGAGGCCATTCGACTTTGCCACGCTTTAAGCGATAAGGTTGATATCTTTAAAGTTGGTTTACAGTTATTCCTAGCTTGTGGACCGGGTATCGTGCACATCGTCCATGCTTTGGGTGGGAAGGTATTCCTAGATCTTAAGTTCTTTGATGTCCCTAACCAGGTATCGAACTCCTGTCGAGAGATTGTGCGGATGGGTGTGGAGATGTTTACCCTCCATACCCTCGGCGGATTTAAAATGATGAGGGAAGCCGCCACGGTTACCAGGAAAATGGCAACGGAATTAGAGGTAAAAGCTCCCATCATCTTAGGAGTCACCATTCTAACGAGCCTTGACCAGCGAGAGCTACAAGCACTGGGAACATCGGACAAAATCACATCTCAAGTCGTGCGTTTAGCATCCTTAGCTAAGGATGCGGGACTTGATGGAGTTGTCGCATCCCCCCTTGAGATATCCGCAATTCGGAAAGCTCTTGGGGAAGATATTATCATCGTAACTCCGGGTGTACGTCCGAAATGGGCTGTTTATGGTGACCAAAAGCGCGTTCTAACACCCATGGAAGCCATGGAGTTGGGAGCCTCCTATATCGTAGTGGGTAGGCCAATCATTCAATCGAGCGATCCGGTGCAGGCAGCATCTCAAATCCTAATGGAGATAGGGGGATTGTCCTCTTGATCCCGGAAGAAGTGCTCAAAATCTTGGGGGAGAAGGATGCCATCCTGAGGGGTCATTTTCAACTATCCTCGGGGCGCCACAGTGATACTTATCTTCAGTGTGCCATGGTATGTCAATATCCCGATGTAACCAACGCCCTTGCAAGGGAGCTCGCCATTCCCTATCAAAGGAGTGAAGTGGATGTGGTAATAACACCCGCCATCGGTGGAATCATCCTGGGTTACGCCATGGCTCAAATTTTGGGTTGTCGAATGGTATTCGCTGAAAGAGAGGGGAGAAAGTTGTCTCTTCGGCGTGGTTTTTCGATTAAAGCGGGTGAAAAAGTACTTGTGGTTGAGGATGTAGTGACCACGGGAGGAACCATTAAAGAGATAATTGATGTAGTCAAAGGATATGGGGGGGAAGTCGTAGGTGTGGCAAGCTTAATCGATCGAAGTGAGGACGAGGTGTTCGAAAAACCCCTTCACTCTCTCGTTAGAATAAAAATTGAATCTTATTCTTCTGAAGATTGTCCCCTGTGTAAGAGGGGAATTCCCATCTCCATACCTGGTAGCTGTGGAATAATTAAATAAAAATTGAAATTTTGTTGAAGTTTTTGTTGCCATTTACCTGTCTTCTTTTGTATAATGACTTCTGAACTGCAAGCCTTTTTGGAAAAGGGGGAGTAAAATGCCACTACCGAGACTTTCCGACGCCGAGAGAAGAGCCGCTTTGAGAAAAGCCGGTGTGATAAGGCAGCAAAGAGCGCAACTCAAAAGAAAACTGAAGCAGGGAGAAACCACGCTAGTTGAAATTTTGAACAAATCTTCAGATCCCGTCGTAGCAAGGATGAAAGTTAGTAGTTTGATCGAGTCGCTTCCCAAAGTGGGAAAGGCCCGCAGCCAGAAGATCATGAAGGAGATAGGTATAAGCGCTTCTCGCAGGGTACAAGGTTTGGGTTCTAAGCAGCGTGAGCGTTTGATCAATATGCTCACCTAATTAGAGGTGTTAATGGAAATAAAGAGTAAATTATTTGTTATCTCTGGGCCATCGGGAGCCGGGAAGGGAACTTTGGTAACGAAGCTCCTTAAACGGCTCCCTGATCTTCATTTCTCAATTTCTTTAACTACGCGAAAACCCCGTTCAGGTGAATTACCTGGAATCGATTATCATTTCGTCTCTGAGGAAGAATTCCTCAAGAAAATAGAATCTAATGAGTTTCTAGAATGGGCTAAAGTTCATGATCATTATTACGGGACATTATATGAACCCATTAAAAGAAATTTAAAGGCGGGCAAAGATGTGATTCTTGAGATCGATGTTCAAGGAGCTTTGCAGGTAAAGAAGAAGGTACCGGATTCAATTCTCATCTTCATCTCTCCTCCCTCCGTTGAGGAGCTGAAAACCAGACTCCAAGGGAGGAAGACGGAAACGGAAAAAGCGATGGAAGTTCGAATCCAGGATGCCTTACGCGAGCTGAAGCAGGCTAAAAAATATGATTATGAGGTAATCAATGACGAGGTGGACAAAGCCACAGGGGAATTGATAAAAATCATTCAGTCTGAGAGGGGAGGGACAAATGGTACTTGTTTATCCCAAAATTGATGATTTATTAAAGAAGGTTGATAACAAGTACACACTGACCATAACTGCTGCCAAAAGAGCGCGGCAGATAAATGAATATCTAAATGCCATCCGCAGACAGGAATTGACTAGGGTAAGACCTCCTCAAATTGAAGCCATCACCAATAAACCCCTTAGCGTTGCCCTCCGAGAAATAGCCGAAGGAAAGATCAGCTACGAACGCGCTGTAAATGGTATTAAATAGTCACCGTTCCCGGTCGCCGGTAAAATCAGATTCCCTGCCTGTCGGCAGACATGGGATTTTCCCAGCGGACTAGAGACAGATGTTGGTACATTCATTAATTTCTAGGGGAAAAGATGTTAAAGGGCAAAACAGTTGTTTTGGGCGTGACCGGTTCCATTGCTGCCTACAAATCGGTTGAGATTGCAAGGGAACTCATCAAGCAGGAAGCAAGGGTTAAAGTCATCATGACCGATGCGGCTACCCATTTCGTTAACCCCTTGACCTTCGAAACCATCACCGGGCAACCTGTAATAACCTCTCTCTTTCGTCCTGAGTTCAGGGGGAAGATCCATCATATTTCCCTTGCTGAGGAAGCCGATTTAATCTTGGTCGCTCCTGCCACCGCCAATATCCTGGCAAAAGCCGCCCATGGAATCGCCGATGATATGTTGTCCACAACCTTGTTATCCGCCACTTGTACCATCATTTTTGCCCCGGCCATGAATACTAGGATGTATCTCAATCCGGTAACTCAGGAGAATATAAAATTGCTTAAGAAAAGGGGGTTTCGGATCATTGAACCGGAAAGGGGAGGGCTTGCCTGTGGTGAAGAGGATCTCGGGAGACTTGCCAGCATTGATAAGATCGTGGATACCGTTAAGTCTGAGCTGATAAAGGAGATGGATCTGCAAGGGAAAATCATTATCGTGACCGCGGGCGGGACCCAGGAACCCTTTGATCCCATCCGATACATTGGAAATCGTTCCTCGGGTAAGATGGGTTATGCCATTGCCGAAGCCGCTTGGGGGAGAGGAGCCCATGTGATCCTGATTAGTGCTCCTGCTCAGCTTGAACCCCCTCGCGGAATCGAGACGATTCATATTAGAACCGCCATGGAGATGCAGGAAGCCGTTCTGAAATATTTTGACCGAGCGGATGCTGTGATCAAAACCGCCGCGGTTACAGACTTTAGACCAACTGTTTTCCATCCCCATAAAATCAAGAGGGATCGACAAAGGATAACTCTGGAATTGGAAGGGAATCCTGACATCCTTGAAGAATTGGGTAAACGAAAGAGGAATCAAATTCTTATAGGGTTTGCCGCCGAATCCGAGAATTTGGTGGAAAATGCCAAACAAAAGTTGAAAAAGAAAAATCTGGACTTCATCGTGGCAAATGATATCACCAAGGTTGGATCAGGTTTTGAAGAGGATGTTAACGAGGTCATCATCATAGACGCTGAGGGAAAAGTAGAATCATTCCCGCCTCTTTTCAAAGGGAAGATAGCCGAAATGGTCATAGATAGATTGATAACCCTCCTCAAGAGTAGAGCTTAAAAACCTCTTCATAAGCATTAAATGTAATGTGTATTAGTTTGGCAAATTTCTAGATAACAGTTTTATCTGCATAAGTACTTGTCTTCCGTGGTAAATGCAAAAATCAAAAATAAAAATCACAAATAAAAATGTAAATTTAAACTGGACTATTAACAAGTCAAGTTGACACTTTCTGACACTTCTGACACTTTCGGTTT